>NZ_JAAUWS010000007.1:0-132598 GCF_014694465.1 Vibrio sp. S11_S32
AATCTTTAGCAACACCACCGTACACTTTTGCAAGTGTAGTACAGATAGCAGCAGTAAGAGTTGTTTTACCGTGGTCAACGTGGCCGATAGTACCAACGTTTACGTGCGGTTTCGTACGTTCAAATTTTTCTTTAGACACAATCGTGTTCCTTCCTAGTTATGATTCGTCTTGATCAAAAGGATCAAAACGCGTCAGAATTTGCTATTTTATGCGTCAACTTTCATCAACGCAATAGATTCGTTACTTAATCCGCCAATTGTTTTCATGACCAAATTGTTCAAAAAACGCTTAGTATCATCAAGTAGCCGTGTAATAACGTTTATTAACCACGCTCGGCAATAATTGCTTGTGCAACATTCTTCGGCACTTCCGCATACTCACAAAATTCCATTGAGTATGAAGCACGACCTTGAGTTGCTGAACGTAAGTCGGTAGCGTAACCAAACATAACAGACAGTGGAACTTTGGCTCGAATAATTTTCAAACCAGCATTGCCTTCGTCCATTCCTTCGATAATGCCGCGGCGACGGTTAATATCACCAACCACATCCCCCATCCAATCTTCAGGGGTAGTTACTTCAACTTTCATTACAGGTTCTAAAAGCACAGGTTGCGCTTGCAGGGCACCATTCTTGAAAGCCATTGAGGCGGCAATTTTAAACGCCATCTCACTTGAGTCGACATCATGATATGAGCCATCAAATAGCGTTGCTTTGATATCCATAACAGGATAACCAGCTAGCACACCATTATTCATTTGCTCTTCAATACCTTGCGATATTGAGCTGATGTATTCACTAGGAACAGCACCAGCCACGATTTCGTCTACAAAAACAAATCCTTGATCTTTCTCAGACGGTTCGAGTCTCAGCCATACATGACCATATTGACCACGACCCACTGTTTCACGAATGAATTTGCCTTCTATTTCTGTTTTGCCTCGAATGGTCTCACGATACGCCACTTGAGGATTACCAACATTACAGTCAACGCTGAATTCACGTTTCATGCGGTCAACTATAATATCTAAGTGTAGCTCACCCATGCCAGAAATTAAGGTCTGACCGGTTTCATTATCCGTTTCAACTCGGAATGATGGATCTTCCGCTGCTAACTTAGCGAGAGCAATCGCCATTTTATCTTGATCGGCTTGCGAGCGTGGTTCAACCACAATTTGAATTACCGGTTCAGGAAATTCCATTCGCTCTAGGATAACTTTATGATTTTGATCGCACAGAGTATCGCCAGTCGTGACATCTTTAAGGCCAATAACGGCAGCAATATCACCGGCTAAAACTTGTTTTATTTCTTCACGCTTATTCGAGTGCATTTGTACAATGCGCCCCAAGCGTTCACGCTTTTGCTTAACCGAGTTATAAACAGTATCACCAGTATTAATCACGCCCGAATAGACGCGAATAAATGCCAATGTGCCCACAAATGGGTCGGTCGCAATTTTAAATGCTAACGCAGAGAATGGTTCGGTATCATCTGCATGACGCTCAACATCTTTTTCATTGTCATCAATGCCTTTTATCGCAGGGACATCGATAGGTGATGGCAAGTAATCAATTACCGCATCAAGTGCCGCTTGAACACCTTTGTTTTTAAACGCTGAACCGCAAGTCGCCAAAACAATCTCATTGTTTAGTGTGCGAGTACGAAGTGCTTGTTTAATTTCAGCTTCGGTTAACTCTTCACCTTCAAGGTACTTATCCATCAACTCTTCTGAAGCTTCCGCTGCCGCTTCAATTAAGTTGGTGCGCCATTCTTCAGCTAATTCTTGCATATCTGCTGGAATATCTTCATACGTGAAGGTCATACCTTGATCGGCATCATTCCAGTTAATCGCTTTCATCTTGATAAGGTCAATTACGCCTTTAAAATTCTCTTCGCAACCAATATTGATTTGCAGAGGAACCGGAGTCGCACCAAGACGATTTTTAATTTGTTCAATCACACGGAAAAAATCCGCACCGGTACGGTCCATTTTGTTGACGAACACGATACGAGGTACATGATATTTATCCGCTTGACGCCAAACTGTTTCAGATTGAGGTTCAACACCTGATGAACCACAAAAAACCACGACGGCGCCATCAAGTACACGCAATGAACGCTCAACTTCAATGGTGAAATCTACGTGTCCCGGGGTGTCAATAATATTAATGCGGTGGTCGTCAAATTGAGCTTCCATACCACGCCAAAAAGTAGTGGTCGCAGCTGAGGTGATAGTAATCCCACGCTCTTGCTCTTGCTCCATCCAATCCATGGTAGCGGCGCCATCATGGACTTCGCCGATCTTATGAGAAAGACCGGTATAGAACAGAATACGTTCAGTTGTGGTTGTTTTACCTGCATCTACGTGCGCACAAATACCAATGTTGCGGTAACGCTCTATAGGGGTTTTACGAGCCACAATTGTATCCTTATTAACTAATACCATTTCAATAAATGACTGCCAACGTTGTGCAATATCTAGTGAAATGGGAATCAAAACCTCAGGCTTAACCTGACGTGCTACACTATTTCAATTTTATTTGATGAGATTTTTGTTGCTTGAAATAGCAAAAAAGTGCTGCGAGAAAACTCGCAGCACAGAAGGTAGAACTAACGCTGCCTCTTTGTAAACAAAGAGTCTATTACCAGCGGTAGTGTGCGAACGCTTTGTTCGCGTCTGCCATGCGGTGAACGTCTTCACGTTTCTTAACAGCAGTACCTTTGTTTTCTGACGCATCTAGCATTTCAGCAGCTAGGCGCATTGCCATAGATTTTTCACCACGCTTACGCGCAGCTTCAACCATCCAGCGCATAGCAAGAGCGTTACGGCGAACCGGACGAACTTCTACAGGCACTTGGTAAGTTGAACCACCCACACGGCGAGATTTAACTTCTACCGATGGACGAATATTTTCAAGAGCTTCTTCGAATACAGCTAAGTGATCTTTACCAGATTTCTCAGCCATAGTATCTAGTGCAGTGTAAACAATTTTTTCAGCAGTTGATTTCTTACCATCAACCATAAGGATGTTTACAAATTTTGCCAGCAATTCTGATTTGAATTTAGGATCTGGTAGGATCTTACGCTGGCCTATTACGCGACGACGTGGCATGGATGTTTCTCCGTTGTCTTCTTCAGGTTATCCAAAACTTTTCAGTTTTTTCAAAATACAATATATTTTAGTGTTTGGCCTTACTTAACGTTTTCTTTTTTTACAAAAGAGACATTAAGACTTAGGACGTTTAACACCATACTTAGAACGACCTTGTTTACGGTCGTTTACGCCAGCACAGTCAAGCGCGCCGCGAACGGTGTGGTAACGCACACCTGGTAAATCTTTAACACGACCACCACGGATAAGAACAACACTGTGCTCTTGAAGGTTGTGACCTTCGCCGCCGATGTAAGAACTTACTTCGAAGCCGTTAGTTAGACGAACACGACAAACTTTACGTAATGCTGAGTTCGGTTTTTTTGGAGTAGTAGTATATACGCGAGTACATACACCACGTTTTTGTGGACACGCTTCTAGCGCAGGCACGTTGCTTTTAACAACTTGCTTTACACGTGGCTTGCGTACCAACTGGTTAATAGTTGCCATTAAATAGCTCCTGATATACGAAAATAAGCTTGTGAAAAATCTATCCCAGTTTTCTGACTATATTTCATATAATGAGAAATAGGGACGCAAAATTTTATGCATCAAAGGTGTGTGTGTCAAGAAATAACCAATCTTAGTCACGGTATTTTTTTTATTTCACCGTGTTGAGATGACCTATTTTAAAGATCATTCCCACGTCATCGATTGTTGATGCTGTTCGGAAAGTAAAACAAAATCATAGTAATCAACAACTTGGCAAGTATCAACACAATCTAATACTAAACCTCTCGCCTCTAAATCTTGTTTTAAATAGAGATAAGGATCTTTTGGATCTTTTTTATTTGATTGGTCGTTTTTTGCTTCAATTGCGTGATAAACGGCATCTTCAATCAATAAAATCACATCGTCAGGCATCAAATAGGCTGATGCTTGCGCTAATGCTGGGCTGTTTTTCACGATATGGAGCATCTTAATCCTGCCAATGAATGAAGGTTGAGGATCAAAAACTGAGCAGTTTCTGACAGTGATGAATTTTTTGGTTGAGTTCCGCTTGGCTTAAGATCGTGACGGGGATCAGCAAGCTTGATGGTTCAATTTGATAACGCTGTAATGAGGTTTGACAGACATAAATATTGTCGATGTCATACAAATCTAATAACTTAAATGCCGCGGCATAATCTCGGGAGAGCACTTGTTTTGGATCTTGATTCACCAATAACTGTGTTACGCCAGCGCCAATAAAAAATACTTCGATGTCTTCACTGTAGGCCGAAGTTGCCAGCAGTGCATCAAGCCCTTCACGACCTTTGCTTGTGCTGTGGGGAAATGAACGAAAAACAAAGCCTAATTTCATTAGAACTGCACCACTCTGTCTTGGGTTAGCATTGCCGTGGCTAAACCGCCCAAACCTGCCAATTCAAACGATTCAGCGGTATTAGACGCGAGTAACTTATGTGTTTTAGCTTCATTGCTATCAACAATGCCACGCCGCAGTGATGCCGCCACACAGGACTCCAATCGAACTCCATGCTGCTGAGCAAGATCCTTCCATGCTTGGGTAAGATCAAATTCATCATTGGCCGGCAGGATCAAACTCGAGGCATTGTGCACCCCATCTTGATAAAAGAACACGCTGACTAAGCGATGCCCTCTGGCAATTAACGCATTGGCAAACTGATAGGCATGGCGCGCCGATTGACTGCCATACACCGAACCATTCACTAATAATGTATACGTTAAAGGCTGTTCGGTCACTTTTCGCCATCCTCAATTTTACGCTGACGAATGTACAAATAGACCGTATGCTTTGAGATATTCAAACGATCGGCCACTCGGTTGATCGCGTCTTTAATATCAAAGATCCCTTTATCATAAAGATCCATCACGATCTGGCGATTCTTGGTATTATTCGAAACTGATTTGTCGGCATTAATTTCTTCGATTGTACGTTCAACCGTTTGATCCACCAGCTCTTCAACATCACTGGCAAAGTTAACCGATGATGCCGCTTCTTCGGCTTCTGCGGTTGGCATAAAGGCATGCAATACATCAGAAAATGGTGCATCTAAGTTAATATTAATACATAACAGACCAATCACTCGCTGTTCGCCATTACGGATCGCAATGGTGATCGACTTCATCAATACGCCGCCCTTAGCGCGAGTAAAGTATGAACGTGAGAAGTTACGCTCAGAGCCTTCGATGTCTTTGAGCATTTTAAGTGCCAATACCGTGATCGGCGAACCCACTTGACGGCCGGTATTCTCACCATTAGCAATTTTAATCGCTGAAGTATTTAAGTCTTCTAGTGAGTGTAAAACAATCTCACAATAGCTGCCAATTAAGCTAGCAAGACCATCAACAACCGCCTCATAAGAATGCAGAATGATCTTATCGTGTTCCGAAAATGGCTTGGCATGGACCGATTCAATTTCTAACAACGCTTCAGAATGAACTGCTTCAGAGCTCTCCATATCTACCTCAACCAAAATTGTATAAATTAAAAAAATTGATGTAAGTTTATCAGAAAGTTTGAATTTGGCATTATCCAGTCCACTATATGATGATATAGAGCAAGTTTCTTCGTCAGACCTCCCAAAGGACAGCAATAAAAAAGGCCTATCAAATAGGCCTTTGGATTATTTTCACCGGCATTTATTGCCAGTGAATAATATTGTCACTACTCATGTTAAGTAGTGTGACAACACCTTATTTATGCGCAGGTGCTTGTGGCGCTGCGTCTGCTTTAACTGACATTAATTCGATTTCGAATACTAATGTAGAGTTTGCAGGAATAGTTGGCGTATCTTGTGCGCCGTAAGCTAGCTCTGGTGGGATAACAACTTGGTATTTAGAACCGACTTTCATTAACTGAACTGCTTCCGTCCAACCAGGGATCACGCGGTTAAGTGGGAAAGTTGCAGGTTCTTTACGATCGTATGAGCTATCGAATTTCTTACCATCGATAAGTTTACCTTCGTAGTTCACAACCACAGTGTCTGTTGCTTTTGGAGTGACACCTGTGCCTTCTTTTTCTACTTTGTACATGATGCCAGATTTAGTGGTTTTTACGCCGTCTTCTTTAGCAAATTTAGCACGGAACTCTTCACCCGCTTTGATAGAAGCGGCTGATTTTTCTTTTGCTTTGGCTTGCATTTTTTCTTGCACGCGTTTGTCTAGGTTTTGCAGCACCGCTTTAGTATCTTCTTCCGTCATGCCAGATTTCTTAGCAAACGAATCTTCGATACCTTTCAATACGATCTCTTTATCTAACTTGATACCGATCTCAGCTGGTTTTTCAATACTAGTATTTAGGTAGTTCGCGAAAGAAGTACCGATTGCATAAGCGGCTTTTTCGTCGTCAGTTTTGTATTGAGTCATCGCAGGAGAAGCAGAAGATACCGCTTGCTCTGTTTTTGGCGCAGTAGCCGGAGCTTCTTTTGCGTCTTCTTTTTGACAACCTACAGCCAGTAATACAGTTGCTGCTAGCAGCGATACTTTAAAAATCGATTTCATTAAATTCTCCAGCGTGATGGCAGTCCATCATCGTGTTCATTAAAAAGTTTATTGCAGTATATGCTTTGCGCCGTTATGACACCGCGAGGCATATTACCTACTTATACTCAAAGTCTTTGTTAGCAGACCGTGTTTTTTGATCAAAGTTCATAATTTAATTGTAATTTATCTTACTTTTTTCAGTTATTGCAATAAAGCATGATACTTATTACATAAACCTAACAAAGCCATAACTTGCAGCCGTGGAATCATAGTTAATCATTAACCAAGTTGTCATATTTCAAGCGGTGGTTAATTCACGGAAATAAGCTCGCGTTCAGTCAATAAAACTATGTATAATCTTGTCACTGTTTGGCTTACTTTTATTGGAACACTAATGACAACCTCAGCAAGCGACGATCTTCTTAAACAACGCATTGACGATTTAGAGTGTCAATTAGCTTTTCAAGAGCAAACCATCAGCGAGTTAAATGATGCATTAAGCCAACAACAATTACTTATTACTCGCATGCAAGACCAAATGAAATTTGTGGTTGGTAAAGTCAAAAATTTAGATGCGTCTAATTTAGCGGACTCTTCAGAAGAAACCCCACCACCGCATTATTAATGACATTAAATAAACCGACTTAATCATGAAACTTTGATCCTACAAAAAAGCGCTGAACCAATTGGTTAGCGCTTTTTTATTATTCATTAAAGATTAGTGAGAGCAACCGCAGCCGCCATTTCCATCACAACCTTCTTTTTTCTCTTCTTTTTCATGACCACCACAGCAACCACCTTCGTGATCATGGTCGTGACCCGCTTGATGTACATGGCCGTGCGCCATTTCTTCTTCAGTTGCTGCGCGTACCGCAACCACTTCAACATCAAATGTTAGCGTTTGACCCGCAAGCATGTGGTTACCGTCAACCACAACTTCATCGCCATCAACTTCAGTGATTTCTACTGGGATTTGACCTTGGTCGGTATCGGCTAAGAAACGCATACCTACTTCGATTTCATCCACACCGTGGAAAACATTAGCAGGAACACGTTGAACAAGACCTTCATTGTGCTCACCGTAAGCGTCTTCTGGAGCAATAACAGCATTGAACTTGTCGCCTTGTGCTTTGCCGTTAAGTTCGTTCTCTAAACCAGAGATCAAGTTGTTGTGACCATGTAGATAATCCAGTGGTGCTTCCACTGTAGATTGATCTACGACGACGCCGTCTTCCGTTTTTACTTGGTATGCTAGGCTAACAACAACGTTTTTTTCAATATTCATATTCGCTCCAGACACAGATTAGGCATAAAGGATGAATGAGCACCTAATCGTTATGAGACAAATAATGGGGATAAGTTCGGCAAATTTCAATCATTCAGGCTTAAAAATCCCAATCATTTGCTCAGAGGCGTAAGCAGACTGCTCGACAGTGACCACTTGTGGCTGTGCCGCAGTTGATTTTTTATCCCCTAATTCAGAGGCTTGCTGTTCTGTTTCTGGGTTCTGGCGTTCTAGATAGTCGCATTCGACACATTCAACCATTTCGATGTTGTTGTCATGCCACACCCGCAAACTGTCCGATTCTCCACAGCTTGGGCATTTTGCTCCGGCAATAAATCGTTTCTTAATTGTCATATTGTCTCCGTTAATCCCAATGATTTTGGGTTTTTCGATCGCTTTCCATTTCACGCGCAAATATTTCTTCTAATTCAATCCGTGCTTCTTTGGCTCTAAGGCCGGTGTCTTTATCTTCACTATGTTGAGGTAATAACTCTTTTAGCATGGTGGTGTCGAGTTTTTTAAAGTGTGCTTCTGCTCGCTTGGCCTGATAAGGATGCATGCCCAACTCAGTTAACACTTGGCGACCTAAATCTAATGCTCCTAAAAAGGTTTCGCGTGAAAATAAAGTCACGCCAATATTGAGTAATTGATAAGCTTCAACCCGACTGCGCGCTCGTGCCATTACTTTCAGATTGGGAAAATGCTGCTTACACAATTCGGCAATTTTTAACACTTCATCTGGTGAATCGGTACAAATGGCAATCGCTTCGGCTTGCTCTGCCCCTGCCGCCCTGAGTAAATCCAGTTGAGTGGCATCGCCGTAATACACTTTATAGCCAAACTTGCGTAATACTTGGATTTGACTGGGATCGCTTTCCAATACCGTAATGCGAATTTTATTGGCATAAAGCAAGCGGCCCACCACTTGGCCAAAACGCCCAAAGCCAGCCACGATCACTCTTGGCTCTTCATTAACCACATCCGATTGCATATCATCCTGCACATTAATGGTACGGCTAAACCATTTTTGTTGCGCCAGTAAGATCAGGGGGGTGGTCATCATGGATAAGCTCACTACCACCAGTAAGAACGACGTCATCTCGGTTCCAAGCAGCCCTTGCCCTGATGCGGCGGTAAACAACACAAAAGCAAACTCACCGCCTTGGCTCAATATAGCCGCCATTCGACTGCGTGCTTTGGCTCGAGTGCCCATTAAGCGCGCCAAGCCGTAAATCAATAATCCTTTGATGGTGACTAAGGCCACCACCGCCAATAGAATTTTGATTGGATATAACCCCAACAAGCCTAAATTGACCGCCATGCCAACCGACATAAAGAACAACCCCAGCAGCAAACCTTTAAATGGTTCAATCGCGCTTTCTAATTCATGACGGTATTCACTCTCTGCCAGTAAAACGCCGGCCAAAAAAGTCCCTAACGCCATGGATAAACCGAGTTTTTGCATGATCACCGAAATACCAATCACCAACAATAATGCAGCGACAGTAAACAGTTCTCGTACTCGGCTCATCACCACAAAGCGAAAAATAGGTCGCAATAAATAATGGCCTCCGACTAATAACCCGACCACACCACCAATCATCCATACCGCATCTAACCAATCGCCGCCCACATTGCCTGCCAATAATGGCAACATAGCAAGCATGGGGATCACAGCGATATCTTGGAATAACAAAATCGCAAAACCTGACTGTCCGGTTTCGGTGCCGCCCAGCCCTTGCTCTTCAATCACTCGCAAAGCAATCGCAGTAGAAGACAACGCCAACCCCATCCCGATCACTAAGCTGTTTTGCCAGCTAATGCCAAACCAATGGGCAATCGCTGAGAGAATTAATGTGGTCACCACCACTTGTGCGCCGCCTAAACCTAAAATAGGAATACGCATTTGCCATAGTTTTTTAGGGTTCAATTCTAAACCGATCAAAAACAGCAATAACACCACACCAAATTCCGCAAAGTGCATGACGCTGTCGACATCACTGATCAGCCCTAATCCCCAAGGACCAATCGCAATACCGGCCAACAAATACCCAAGCACTGAGCCTAAGCCAAAACGTTGCGCCAGCGGCACCGCAATCACCGCTGCCGATAAAAAGACTACGCCACTTTCTAATAATTCAAAGGTTGTTGGTGCCATTTACACTCCTTGTGTCGCCAAGTCGATGTTACAGATTCATTAGCCATTGACGGTAGGCTTGGGCATGTTGTAAGCGTTCTGCATGATTGACATTGCGAGCCCAATATAAGACTAACGGCTCCAGCCAATTCATTTGGCATAATTTTGCCGTCAGTTCAAAAGGTTGCAGTATTTGCTCTAATGGATATTGGTTATAGCCTTTGTCGCTAAAGGCTTGCTTAGATCCGCCCACCGTTATTACGCTACGCCACGTTTTTCCGGCCAACGCCCGCCCTTCACCAAATGCAAAACCTTTGCCTAATACGGTATCCATCCATTCTTTCATTAACGCAGGGCAAGAATACATAAATAGAGGGTGTTGAAAGACAATGATATCGTGTTCAAGTAACAGGTGATGCTCTATCGCCACATCTATAAAGAAATCTGGATAACGGGCATATAAGTCATGCACACGCACATGAGGAAGATCTTGAATCGCTTTGAGTAAGATTTGATTGGCAACAGAATCGATAGGATCGGGATGTGCAAAAATAACCAACACTCGGGGTGGATTGGGTGAGTTTGATGATCCTTGCGGTGCTGATCCTTTAAATGATACCGGCGCGGATGTTGAACCGCTCCTTGTTTCAGACATACCTGCTCCTTGATGTCTTTCCTTTGTTCCATGCTAACTTAATGTGCTTTAAGTATAATAAGTATCTTATCTTAAATCGTATAATGATCGACATTTATTGACGAAACGCCTACTATTCTCTGCAATTTCATCTGGCTTACGCCTTTATTTACTTAGCGCCCAAATTAGACCACAACCCTATGATTATATTTTCAGACATTCAATTGCTGCGTGGCGGAAAGCCTTTATTAGAACAAGCTTCAGCCACTATTCATCCGGGTGATAAAGTCGGTTTAGTCGGCAAAAACGGTTGTGGTAAATCAACGCTATTTGCCTTATTAAAAGATGAACTGGCTATCGACGCCGGTAACTTTCAAATGCCAGCCCATTGGGAATTAGCTTGGGTAGCGCAAGAAACGCCCGCGTTAGATCGAGCTGCAATTGATTATGTGATTGATGGCGACCGTGAATTTCGACGTTTAGAGCAACAACTCGCAAAGGCAGAACAAGCCGATAATGGCACTTTGGTAGCAGAGTTACACAGCAAGATTGATATTGTTGGTGGCTATACTATAAATTCGCGCGCAGCCGAACTGCTCAATGGCCTCGGATTTAGCCAAGAACAAATGCAATGGAGCCTGACCCAGTTCTCGGGCGGCTGGCGCATGCGTTTAAACCTTGCTCAAGCATTATTGTGCCGCTCCGATTTATTGCTGCTGGATGAACCCACCAACCACTTAGATTTAGATGCGGTATTGTGGCTGGAAAAATGGCTACAAAATTACCCTGGCACACTGATTTTGATCTCGCATGATAGAGACTTTTTAGATCCAATCGTTGGCCGCATTGTGCATGTTGAAAATCAAGATCTGAATGAATACACAGGTAACTATTCTTCCTTTGAAACCCAACGTGCACAAAAGTTAATGCAACAACAGGCAATGTACAGCAAGCAGCAAAAACAAATGTCGCACATGCAAAGTTACATCGACCGTTTTCGTTATAAAGCCTCTAAAGCTCGCCAAGCCCAAAGCCGGATTAAAGCGTTAGAGAAAATGGAAAAGGTTCTGCCAGCGCAATTTGATAACCCATTTAATTTCGAATTCCGTCAACCCGCTGCATTGCCTAATCCGATCATGATGATGGACGATGTATCTGCAGGTTATGGCGATCGCTTGATCTTAGAAAAAATTCGCTTAAATTTAGTCCCAGGTAGCCGCATCGGCTTACTTGGGCGTAATGGCGCAGGTAAATCGACCTTAATCAAACTATTATCGGGCGAGCTTAATCCACAAGGCGGCGATCTGACCTATTCTCAAGGGGTGAAGGTTGGTTACTTTGCGCAGCATCAACTCGAAACCTTGCACCCAGAAGAAACCCCGCTGCAGCACTTAATGCAAATTGCCAGCAATCAAACCGAACAACAGTTACGTGATTATCTTGGTAGTTTTGGTTTCCAAGGCGAAAAAGCATTAGATAAGGTCGCCCCATTCTCAGGTGGCGAAAAAGCACGTTTGGTATTAGCGTTATTAGTGTGGCAAAAACCCAATCTATTGCTGCTCGATGAACCAACCAACCACCTTGATTTGGATATGCGCCAAGCGCTGACCATGGCGTTGCAAACCTTTGAGGGTGCGATGGTGATTGTCAGTCACGATCGTTATTTATTGCGCGCCACCACCGATGATCTTTACCTAGTCGATGCCCAACAAGTGATGCCGTTTGATGGCGATCTTACCGACTATTATAAATGGCTCACCGACCAACAAAAGCAAGATAAGAAAGATGCTCAAGGTGAAGTGGATAACAGCCCCAACACCAACAGCGCCGCCAATCGTAAAGAACAAAAACGTCTTGATGCGGAGCGCCGTAAACAAACCGCGCCGCTGCGTAAAAAAGTCACTCAACTTGAAACGCAAATGGACAAACACAGTCAAGCATTGGCACAAGCGGAAGAACAACTGGGGGACGTCTCTCTTTATCAAGATGAAAATAAAGCCAAGCTGACCCAAGTGCTCAACCTACAAGCTACCAGCAAAGCGCAACTCGAAAATGTTGAGATGGAGTGGATGGAACTGCAAGAGCAACTTGAAGCATTAAGCGAAGAATAATGCCAAACTCGCCTTGTTCACCTCTTACAGCAGAAGCGTTCTGGCAATTTTGTCTAGAACGCTATCAACAACCGGGCGTGGAGTCGGCGTGTTTAACCCTACAAAACCAATATCAGGGCAACGTTAATTTACTACTGCTGTATATATGGCTCGATCAACAAAAACTAACACTAGATCCACAGGAACAAGAGCGATTGAAACAATCACTCCAACCGACACAAGCATTACTCGCTCAGTTTCGGTCATTGCGTCGTCAATATAAAACTCACTTACCCGCTTCGCTATATCGGGAAAGTTTAACCTTTGAATTACAGCTTGAACGTCAGCAACAAGAATATTTAGTTGAAGCCTTAAATGCACTGCCACTTCAAGCTCGATCTCAACAACACATACCGCTAAGCCACCAATATTGCCAACAACTTGATGCTGAAGGGCTTTGCCTATTCTTTTTCAAAAATATAAGTAATATCTGACAGCATTAGTGAATCATCACAGATAATAAGCAGTAAACATATTATGATTATCCCTTGGCAACAAATCGATCCCGACACCCTCGACAACTTGATCAAAGAATTTATTCTGCGTGAAGGAACCGATTATGGTGAACAAGACTATTCTCTTGAGCAAAAAATTACACAGGTACAACGTCAATTAAAATCAGGTAAAGTGGCGATCGTATTTTCCGAATTGCATGAAAGTGTCGATATCAGGGACGTCAACTCGTTAAGTTAATCAATCTACACTCAAAGTAATTAAAGTTGCAGTGAGGTGGCAAGTAAGACGGATATATACCCATATCATTTGGGTATATTATTTACAGGCCCTACTCTACACTGTCTATTCTCAAGGTCGAAAATAAAGGATTATCATGTCGGCAAAGCATCCTATCATCGCAGTCACCGGGTCCTCTGGCGCCGGAACCACCACCACCTCAGAAACCTTCCGAAAAATGTTCAATATGAGGGATATTAAAGCCTCATGGGTGGAAGGGGACAGCTTTCATCGCTATACCCGACCAGAAATGGATGTGGCGATCCGTAAAGCACGCGAGCAAGGTAAACACATTAGTTACTTTGGCCCTGAAGCCAATGACTTCCCTGCTCTGGCCAAGTTTTTTCATCAGTATGGTCAAGATGGCAGTGGCAAAATTCGTCGCTATTTACACAGTTTTGATGAAGCAGTACCGTACAATCAAATGCCAGGCACGTTTACCCCATGGCAAGATTTACCCGATAATACCGATGTGCTTTTCTACGAAGGTTTGCATGGGGGTGTGGTCGATGGGGAAGTCAACGCCTCGCAACATGTCGATTTTTTGATTGGTATGGTGCCGATTGTTAACTTGGAGTGGATCCAAAAATTTGTGCGCGACACCCGCGATCGTGGCCATTCGCGTGAAGCGGTGATGGATTCGATTGTACGCTCGATGGATGATTACTTAAATTACATCACGCCGCAGTTTTCTCGTACTCATATAAACTTTCAGCGAGTGCCAACCGTTGATACTTCTAACCCATTAAACGCCAAAGGCATCCCAAGCTTAGATGAAAGCTTTGTAGTGATCCGTTTGCGTGGAATTAAAAATGTCGACTTCCCTTACCTACTTGCCATGATTGATGGTTCCTTTATGTCGCGCCATAACACCTTAGTGGTACCAGGCGGTAAGATGAGTTTTGCGATGGAACTGATCATTCAACCTCTACTGCAACAACTGATCGACACCGGTAAAATTGGCTAAAAAGGTGATCAATTTCACCTTACTGCTGAGTCTGTGATTTAGGCCACACTTTCACAGCTTAAATACCCACTTCAGGGCGATCAAAATCAAGAAATTCGCTACCGAAAGGGGTAGTATTTAAAGCCAACGCAGTAACAGTGCTTGCAGCGTAAATGATTAACACCTATTCTATTTGACCAGTTTAGCCGGTCTCAGGATGAATGACTCAAAACTGAGCAAGCCCTTCAGAGGAAGTAACAAATTATGGTTCTAGGTAAACCTCAAACTGACCCAACTTTAGAGTGGTTTCTATCGCATTGTCATATTCATAAGTACCCATCAAAAAGTACTTTGATTCATGCTGGCGAAAAAGCAGAAACTTTGTACTACATCGTAAAAGGATCTGTGGCTGTATTAATCAAGGATGAAGAAGGCAAAGAGATGATCTTGTCTTACTTAAACCAAGGCGATTTTATTGGTGAGCTAGGTCTATTTGAAGAAGATCAAGAGCGTACCGCTTGGGTTCGAGCTAAATCACCTTGTGAAGTTGCTGAAATTTCATTTAAGAAATTCCGTCAGCTTATCCAAGTGAATCCAGATATCTTGATGCGTCTGTCAGCTCAAATGGCAACTCGCCTACAAATCACTAGCCAAAAAGTGGGTGACTTAGCCTTCTTAGACGTTACCGGTCGTATTGCACAAACGCTACTTAATCTAGCCAAACAACCAGATGCAATGACTCACCCAGACGGCATGCAAATTAAGATAACTCGTCAAGAGATTGGTCAAATTGTTGGCTGCTCTCGTGAAACCGTTGGTCGTATCTTGAAAATGCTAGAAGAGCAAAATCTAATTTCTGCGCATGGTAAAACCATCGTGGTATACGGTACTCGTTAATCGTCACACACCATTATTTTAAGTACACGCAAAAATAAATAAAGCCACTGAATGCAAATCCAGTGGCTTTTTCGATCTTACTTTTTCGTTACTCTCTACCCAATAGCGGGCAATACTCCTACGCTGATTAGCACTTGTACCCCAATGATCACCAAGCCACTTAATAAAACAAACATCAACGCCACATTACCACCAGCAACGGTAAAGTTTTGGGTTTGTAAGTTGAGTTGACGCGAGCGTTTCACCATCGCAACCGGCAGTAGTAACGCTAAAATCGCTAAGGCAATCGCGGCATAACCGAGTGCCATAATAAAGCCTTGCGGGTAAAATAGAGCAAAACACAATGGCGGAACAAAGGTCACTAACGCGATCCCCACTCGGCCACCTTTGCTTTGGTTCTTATTCAAGCTATCGCCCAAAAATTCAAATAAGCCTAAGCTCACCCCAAGAAAAGAAGTAATTAAAGCCAGATCAGCAAACACTGACACCACTTGAGAAATGGCAGAACTATGGATCACTTGCGCCAAGGTTCCAACCAGTGCGGTGACATTGCCGGCTTGTGCAAGCGTGGCTTGATCGACCACACCTAATGTCGCTAATTGCCACAGGATATACACCACTAACGGCAATAATGACCCAAACACCATCACTTTTTTCAGCGCTTTCATATCCAGATCTAAATAACGTACCACGGCAGGAATGCTGCCATGAAATCCAAAAGAGGTGAAAATCACCGGTAATGCCGCCACAATCAAGCCTTTTTCTAATGGCATATTCACCAAATGAACCGCTTGAATGTTGGGAGTTAAGAAAAACAGCATGATTGCCATCGCGACCAATTTACAGGTAAACAGCACCCGATTAACCTTGTCGACCGATGACGTACCAAAGGTAACAATCGCCGCAATCAAGATGGTAAAGATAAGTGTTCCTAGGCCGTTAGACACATCTAACTCAAACCAGTTATGCAGCTTGTCATTAAATTGCCCACCACCACCCGCAATGTAGGCCGCGCAAAGGGCGTAAAACAAAAACAACATCGCAAAGGTCGCCAGCCACTTTCCCTTATCACCGAGAAATTGCTTAGCCAAGGTATGCAAGGTGGCATCATAATCAGCATGTTGGTGCAGCTCTAACATCAATAATGCGGTGTACGCCATTAATGCCCACATCGCTACCATGATCACAAGCGAAGTCATAAAGCCCAGTCCTGCTGACGCAATTGGCAACGCCAACATTCCGGCACCAATCGTGGTACCGGCAATAATCAAAGTACTGCCTAAAACCTTTGAATTACTCATTTACACTTACCGTTCAAAATTATTTACAACAATTTACCATTAAAACTAGATAAATCGACCCGTCAATAACAAAAAGCAGCGATAATGGGTCAAATATCACACAAAAAACCAGACAAATTACTGTGTATATAAAAGTGTACAGATTCTTAGGCTAGAGCAGAAAAAAGAAACCCCGCCACTTCAAATGAAATGACGGGGTTTAAAGGTTAAGTGACGGATAACCGTCAATCTTAACCATATAACTTAAGCTATATTGTCCGTTAATTGCAGAAAGCACCGTTGGATCTATATTGGTTAACTCACCAAAAGAAGCAACAAAACTGTAGCTTTAAAGGCTAAACATTAGATGCCATATTGAGCGCGGTAAGCCTTGACCGACTCTAGCTGCTCTGCGCTGTTGCCTTGCTCTTCAAGATAAGTCACTAGATCGCCTAAACAGATGATAGAGATAACCGCGCAACCGAAATCACGTTCCACTTCTTGAATCGCTGACAACTCGCCTTTGCCTTTTTCTTGACGATCAATCGCCACTAAAACGCCAGCTAAATCAGCACCATTGGCTTTAATGATTTCCATTGATTCACGAATAGCCGTACCAGCGGTGATCACATCGTCCACCAACATAATGCGACCGTCTAATGGATTGCCGACCAAGTTGCCACCTTCACCGTGATCTTTAGCTTCTTTACGGTTAAAGCAGTATGGCGTATCAATATCGTGGTGATCGGCTAAAGCAACTGCGGTGGTGGTCGCAATTGGAATGCCTTTGTAAGCTGGGCCAAACAACACATCAAACTGAATGCCAGATTCGGCTAATGCAGCGGCATAAAAACGACCTAAACGGGCTAAATCACGGCCAGTATTAAACAAGCCAGCATTGAAGAAGTAAGGGCTAGTACGACCCGATTTTAAAGTAAACTCGCCAAACTTAAGAACTTGTTTCTCAAGGGCGAACTCAATAAATTCACGTTGATATGCTTTCATGGTTTCTCTCTTTTCTTTCTCACTAATGACCAGAATGACCTAATCATAATATTCACACAAAAAAATAGCCCCTCAATGAGGAGCCATTAAAAACTATTGGGCTAACGTTGCTTTTTGCACTGCGATAATATCGTTAATGCCTTTTTCGGCTAAATCTAATAACTGATTGAGCTCAGCACGAGAAAACGCTTCGCCTTCTGCAGTGCCTTGTACTTCAATCATTTTGCCTTCTTCGGTCATCACCACGTTCATATCCGTATCGGCCGCTGAATCTTCAACATATTCCAAATCACACAAAGCGCGATCGCCCAAGATGCCAACTGAAACCGCGGCTACATGACCTTTCATTGGATTTTTCTTCAATTTACCTGAAGCCATCAATGATTGAATCGCATCCGCTAATGCCACGCTAGCACCAGAGATAGACGCAGTGCGGGTTCCGCCATCGGCTTGAATAACATCACAATCGACGGTGATCATCATCTCACCTAATACTTCAAGATCCACTACCGCGCGCAAGCTACGAGCAATAAGACGTTGGATCTCCATAGTACGACCGCCTTGCTTACCACTTGAAGCTTCACGACGGTTACGAGTATGAGTCGCGCGTGGCAACATACCGTATTCCGCTGTCACCCAACCTTTACCGCGGCCTTTTAACCAACCCGGTACTTTTTCTTCTACACTGGCATTACACAATACTTTGGTGTTACCAAATTCAACCAACACCGAACCTTCAGCGTAAGCTGTGTAGTTACGTGTCATTTTAATTGGGCGAACTTGATCGGCGGCGCGATCATTTGGGCGAGTTGTAGAAGTCATAGATTGATACCTAGTTGAGGACGTAATTGGGGCAAGATTATATAGATCTTAACGTCAAAAAGCGATCTTATCCCCTGCTTACTTAACGCCGTTTGAGTTTAACTTGTGCTACCATAGCAACCAGAAAATTATCACCTTATTTAGATTAGGAACTATCCAATGATCTACAGCATGACTGCTTACGCCCGTAAAGAAATCAAATCAGATTGGGGCAACGCCGTATGGGAAATCCGCAGCGTAAATCAACGTTACCTTGAAACCTATTTTCGCCTACCAGAGCAATTTCGTGGTTTAGAGCCAATCTTGCGTGAGCGTTTTCGTAAGCGTTTAGCGCGCGGTAAAGTGGAATGTCATTTACGCTTTGAAGCCAATTCAAAAGCGCAAAGCGAGCTAAAAATTAACGATGATTTAGCCAAGCAAGTGATCCAAGCGGCTACTCACGTTATGTCACTGACGGGCGAAGACTCGCGCATCAATCCATTCCAAGTCATGAACTGGCCGGGCGTAATGGAAGCACCCGAGCAAGATATGGATAGCATCCAGAAAGAATTACTCACGGCATTTGAACAGGCGATGACAGATTTTATCGACGCCCGTGGCCGCGAAGGCGACAACATGAAAGCCCTGATCGACCAACGCTTAGAAGCCATTACCGTTGAAGCTGCGAAAGTGCGCGCTCGCATGCCAGAAATTATGCAGTGGCAACGCGACCGTCTATTGAAGAAATTCGAAGAAGCCAGCATTGAATTAGACAGCTCTCGGGTCGAACAAGAGTTGATCTTACTGGCGCAAAAATCAGATGTAGCAGAAGAGCTTGATCGCCTAGACTCGCACGTGAAAGAAGCCAACAACATTATGAAAAAAGGCGGCGCATGTGGCCGTAAACTCGACTTCATGATGCAAGAATTCAACCGCGAAGCCAATACGCTAGCATCAAAATCTATCAGTACCGATGTGACGGCTTCTGGCGTTGAATTGAAAGTATTGATTGAGCAAATGCGTGAGCAGATCCAGAATATTGAGTAATTCATAAACTCCAAATCACAACAAAAAGCCCAGAGTCATTTCAAAGTAATCATGAAGTGGCTCTGGGCTTTTATGTTTCTAGCATTGTTAAACCTAACTCACCTGACGTCGACTGGCTCGCTTGGGTTTGTTGTATACCACGCAGAAATTGCCACGGCGGGTGCGGCATTTTGAGCAGTGCTCACATTGAACTGGGGTGCGATCGCCAGACTGCCAACGCTTGATTAAATGCGGTTCCGATAACAATGGGCGCGATAATGCAAAAGCGGCAATGTTAGAGGTTTGAGCGATGTGCTCAATAGTATCTAGGTTACTCAACCCGCCAACGGTGATCACTGGTACCTCGACTTGCTTACTGATCACGCGACCAAATTCAGAGAAATAGCCTTCTTCAGGAATAAGGTAACCATCGACCTTTTCGCCCACCCTCTTTTGCGCGCTACCGTGAATATTGCCGGAAATCTCCAAACCATCGACGCCAATATCGGCCAGTTTTTGACAAATAATTTGAGTGTCATCAAAGGTTAACCCGCCATCGAAAAAGTCACTGGCGGTCAGTTTGATTAAAACAGGAAAGTCATCGCCAACTTGGGCACGAATAGCATGATAAGTTTCAATTAAAAAACGCATTCTGTTTTCAAGACTGCCACCATATTGGTCGCTGCGTTGATTGTAATACGGGCTTAAAAATTGATTGATTAAATATGAGTGAGCACCATGAATTTCGACCCCATCAAATCCTGCAGCTTGAGCGCGACGACTGGCTTGAGTAAAAGCATCAATCACATGATCGATGTCCGCCTGAGTCATAGCTTTACCTTGGGTTTTAGTGCCACGTTCAGGAATATCACTCGGTGCAAAGATAATACGCTCGCCAACGTTATGAGTGGTTTTAGTGCCGCCGTAGGCTAACTGCATCACGATCTTGCTGCCATGTTGATGCATCAGTTCTGTCAGCGGTTGGTAATCAATGATAAAGCTATCGTTATACATGCCCATCATGCCAGCATTGGGTTTCTCATCCGCTAGAATATTGGCGTAACCGGTAATGATTAACCCCACCTCACCTTCTGCCAGTTTTCGATAGACCTCTAACAAGGGTTCGGTCATATAACCGGTTTCTGTCGCTAGATTCTCCCAAGTGGCACTGCGGATAAAACGGTTTTTTAGGATCATCGATCCGATTGAATAAGATTCAAATAAATTGCTCAAGTGACACCTTGGGTGGTTAACGAAAAGAGAAAGGGCTGCGAGAATAGAGCGCAATCTATTAACTGTAAAGCTCAGTCTCAACTCTTTTCATTACGGTTTGATTTTGATCATTTCTACCACACATATTCAACCTTGTTTAAACATGCATCAAAACCAAGCCCCGAAACCGAACCCCACAACAGCCATTTAGACGTCTAGACGTTGACATATCTATTAGCAAGCTTTATTCTGCGCGCCTTGTCATTTTTTATGTGGTGCACCATGTCTCACGCTTCATCAGATCACTCTGCGTCTACTGACACGCCAACATCGTCTCCATTGGCTTTATTGCCATTGGGGTTATTTCTCAGCTTATTTATTGGGGTTGGTGCTTATCTGACTTATCAAGGGGTGGATTTTGCCTTCTATCAATTGCCTGCTCCGATCGCGACTCTGCCTGCTATTATCGGCGCTATCATCTTAAGTAAAGAAAAGCTCAATAAAGCGATTGAACAATTTTTACGTGGCGTTGGACACCCCGACATTATAGCCATGTGCATGATTTATTTATTGGCTGGTGCATTTGCAGCGGTTGCTAAAGCTTCTGGTGGCGTCGATGCAACGGTTAATCTGGGCTTATCTTTATTGCCAACCAGTATGATCTTGCCGGGCATATTTTTGATTTCGGCTTTTATTGCTACCGCGATGGGCACCTCTATGGGCACGATTGCGGCAGTAGGCCCTGTGGCATTAGGCATTGCTCAATCGGCTGGAATGAGTTTGCCACTGACTGCCGGAGTGGTGTTAAGCGGCGCAATGTTTGGCGACAATTTATCCATCATCTCAGACACCACCATTGCTGCTACTCGTTCGCAAGGTTGTGAAATGAAAGATAAATTTCGTGAAAACATCCGTATCGCATTGCCTGCTGCTCTTATTGCTTTGGTGATATTTGCGTTTAGCAGCACCGCCACCCAAACCCCACCGACCGAAGCGGTTGAATGGTTGAAGATTATTCCTTATTTAGCGATTTTAATTTTGGCTGTCTCAGGCGTAAATGTATTTGCGGTGTTAACTTTGGGTATTATTTTAGCCGCCGGAGTGAGCTTATTTTCCGTCACCGATTACTCCCTAACCCATCTTGGCAAAGATATTTACGCCGGCTTTGGCAATATGCAGGAAATCTTTTTACTCTCCATGTTAATTGGCGGTTTGAGTGAGTTAATGCGTCAGCAAGGTGGGTTAAGCTTTTTAACTCAATTGGTGAGCAAAATTATTCATAAATTTGGCAGTCATCATTCAGCGCAAGCGAATTCTCGAGCCAGTGAAGTGGGTATTGCCGGTTTAGTATCATTAACCAATATTTGTACCGCGAATAATACCGTGGCGATCATTGTGTCGGGCAGTGTGGCGCGTCAATTAGCGGAAGAAAATAATGTCTCGGCCAAACGTTCAGCTAGCTTGTTGGATATTTTTTCTTGTGTAATGCAAGGCTTGCTACCTTATGGCGCACAAGTGCTATTACTCGGTTCGGTATTTGGTTTATCGCCGCTGCAAGTGGTGGCTAATTCTTATTATTGCATGTTACTGGCGCTGACCGCTTTGGTATCTATTTTCTTAAAGCATCAAGGGCGTAAAAAGTCGACGTCGCAACAAGCTCAATCTTAATCTTAATCGCAGCCGCAGCCGCAAAAAATTCCATTCTTCCATATTTTGATGGAGAAAAAAGGACATGGATGTTCTTTTCCCAGTGCCCACGGACGGTTTAAACGTCTATTAGCAATCAATAATATGGTTAGAAGCTTAGTGGTAATAAACCCAATGGCAATAAACCCAAGACTAAGCAACGTAATGGTAAGAAGCCTAGATAGTCATAAACCTAGGATAGCCATATTCGCTTTATTTGTTTCTCGCTTCCGTTTCAAGCAACCCTTGCTTTACTTCTACCCCACCCGCGTAACCAGTCAATTTGCCGTTTTTACCTATCACTCGATGACATGGCACAATAATTGAAATCGGATTTTTACCATTGGCCAAACCAACCGCACGTACCGCTTTAGGGTTGCCGATAGCATTTGCTATATCTTGGTAGCTACAAGTTTCACCATAAGGAATGTCAGTAAGAGCTTGCCAAACTTGTTGCTGAAAAGCGGTTCCGGTTGCCGCCAGTGGCAAATCAAATTGGGCTCGTTGACCGCTAAAGTATTGTTCAAGCTGCAACACGGTTTGCGCCAAGATAGCTTGAGGCGGAAGAGCTGTTTGTAATTGCTCTCTAGCAACATACTCACCAAGCTGATCAGGTTTAGTGGTATAAGTGACTAACCACAGCCCCAATAAACCTTGCGAATTCGATTGAATGGTTAACCCACCATACGGGCTTGGCATGGTGGTAAACACGGTCTTTTCAGTCTCTGACGTTTGAATTTTGAGCATTATCATTTCTCATTTCGTTGGCTATTCACAAAAGATAGCATAATCACTCCCAACATCTGCCATTCAAATCTTATTTCGGTTGTGGTATTCTTCGCCACCCTTTTTATTCTTACCCTGACTCGATCATTGATAATTTTGATATTGGCGAGCGAGGAAGAAATAAAACAACCTCAACAAAAGTGAATCGACCATGATCGGCAAAGGTACTCTTTATATCGTTTCCGCCCCAAGTGGTGCTGGTAAATCGAGCTTAATTTCAGCCATGTTAGAGCGTAACCCTAACTACGCAATGAAAGTGTCTGTATCTCATACCACCCGCGATCAACGCCCTGGTGAAGAAGATGGTGTGCATTACCACTTTGTCGAAAAAGACCATTTTGTTGAGTTAATGAATCAAGGCGTATTCCTTGAGCATGCCGAAGTATTTGGCAACTATTACGGCACTTCTCAAGTGTGGATTGAAGAAACCTTAAATAAAGGCATTGATGTCTTTTTAGATATTGATTGGCAAGGGGCGCGTCAAATTCGCCAGCAAATGCCACAAGCCAAAGGTATCTTCATTTTGCCGCCGTCAAATGGTGAATTAGAGCGTCGTTTGAATACCCGTGGGCAAGATAGTGAAGAGATCATTGCAGGCCGCATGAGCAAAGCAAAATCCGAAATTTCCCACTACAATGAATATGATTATTTGATCATAAATGATGACTTTGATGCCGCATTAATGGATTTTAAAGCCATAATTCGCGCAGAGCGTCTAAAACAAGATAAACAAGCGGTTAAGTTCAACGGCATGTTAAAAGCTTTACTGTCTGAATAATAAGCGTTTTTAAGCTATATTCAGCCAGAAAAATAACAACCCGTCTTATTGCTAGGATCTCTCGCGCTAAGACTGTATAATTTCACGTCATTATAAATAAATTTTACTAATTGGAGTCATCATGGCACGCGTAACTGTTCAAGACGCTGTTGAAAAAGTCGGTAATCGTTTCGACCTAGTTCTTATTGCGGCTCGCCGCGCACGTCAAATGCAAACTGGCAACAAAGATGCATTGGTTCCTGAAGAAAATGATAAAACAACCGTGATCGCATTACGCGAAATCGAAGAAGGTTTGATCACTAAAGACGTATTAGACGCCCGTGAACGCCAAGAGCAGCAAGAGCAAGACGCTGCTGAACTTGCCGCAGTAAGCAGCATCGTTCACAACCGTTAATATTTCTACCATCTGGGCGAATCACATTGCATCTATTTGAAAGTTTAAAAGCCGTAGCCCAAGAGTATTTGTCAGAGCCTCAACTTGAGACTCTGTGTGATGCTTATATCGTGGCTAAAAATGCTCACGAAGGCCAATTCCGCTCGAGTGGTGAACCTTATATCATTCACCCCGTTGCGGTTGCTCGGATCTTGGCTGAAATGCGCCTTGATGACGAAACTTTAATGGCAGCCCTGCTGCATGATGTAATCGAAGATACTGAGGTCTCGAAACAAGATCTCGCCGCCCAGTTTGGTGAAACCGTTGCAGAGTTAGTTGATGGGGTGTCAAAACTCGATAAACTAAAATTCCGCGACCGCAAAGAAGCCCAAGCCGAAAACTTCCGAAAAATGGTCTTAGCCATGGTGCAAGACATTCGGGTGATTTTAATTAAGCTGGCTGACCGTACTCACAATATGCGCACGTTAGGGGCTCTTCGCCCAGATAAACGTCGCCGCATTGCGCGTGAAACCTTAGAAATTTTCTCTCCCCTTGCCCACCGTTTAGGTATCCACAATATTAAAACCGAACTAGAAGAGTTAGGTTTTGAAGCGTTATACCCTAATCGTTATCGCGTACTCAAAGAAGTGGTGAAAGCAGCGCGTGGCAACCGTAAAGAAATGATCCAGCGTATTCACAGTGAAATTGAAGGCCGTCTTGACGATTTCGGCTTAGAGTTTCGAGTATTAGGTCGAGAAAAAAACCTCTATTCTATCTACAATAAAATGCGCACTAAAGAGCAACGATTCCATACTATTATGGATATTTATGCCTTCCGCGTTATTGTCGATTCGGCCGATACCTGTTATCGCGTATTAGGCCAAGTACATAACTTGTACAAGCCTCGCCCAAGCCGCATGAAAGATTATATTGCGGTACCGAAAGCGAATGGATATCAATCCTTGCACACCTCAATGGTAGGCCCACACGGGGTCCCAGTTGAAGTGCAAATTCGCACCGAAGATATGGATCAAATGGCCGACAAAGGTGTGGCAGCACACTGGTCTTATAAAGCCAATGGTGAAATATCGGGTACCACGGCGCAAATTAAAGCCCAACGTTGGATGCAAAGCCTGCTTGAGCTGCAACAAAGTGCCGGTAACTCATTTGAATTTATTGAAAACGTAAAATCGGATCTCTTCCCTGATGAGATTTTCGTATTTACTCCGAAAGGTCGTATTGTTGAATTACCGGCTGGTGCTACCGCAGTCGATTTTGCGTACGCAGTGCATACCGATGTGGGTCATACTTGTGTCGGTGCGCGCGTTGATCGCAGCCCTTACCCACTCAGTAAAGATCTTAAAAACGGCCAAACGATTGAGATCATTAGTGCTCCTGGCGCTCGCCCCAATGCGGCGTGGCTGAACTACGTAGTGACATCTCGCGCTCGTACTAAGATCCGTCAAGTACTGAAAACCATGCGCCGTGAAGAATCGATCGCCTTAGGTCGTCGCTTGCTTCATCACGCACTAGGTGAATTCTCGCTGGCCGATATTACCCCTGAAAATATCAATCACGTTCTATCTGATCTGCGTTTAGAGTCTGTCACCGATCTCTTGGCCGATATTGGTCTAGGCGAACTAATGAGCGTCGTGATCGCGCGTCGCTTATTAGGCAATGCCGATCAACTGACCGAAGTGAAAACCTTCGATAAAGACGGTAATCCAACCATTAATAATAAGTTGGCGATCCGTGGCGCAGAAGGCATTTTATTAACTTACGCCAAATGTTGTCACCCAATTCCTGGCGACGATATTATTGCCCACGTTTCTCCTGGTCGCGGCTTAGTGGTACACCGTGAAACCTGTCCAAACGTGCGTGGATATCAAAAAGAACCAGATCGCTACATGAGCGTGGAATGGTCGAAAGATTTTGAGCAAGAATTTATCTCTGAAATCAAAGTCGATATGCAAAATAGCCAGGGGGCATTAGCCGATCTTACCAATGTTATTTCTTCTACTGGTTCTAATATCCACGGCATTGCCACCGAAGAAAAAGATGGCCGTTTGTATACCGTAACCTTATTGCTGACCACCAAAGACCGCGTGCATTTAGCCAGTATTATGAAGCGTATCCGCGTAATGCCACACACGCTGAAAGTGCGTCGCGCTCGTAATTAGTCACGCTGATAATGAATAAAATGGTACTGTCATTCCGTACCTGAGCCAAAGCGAAGATGATACGGAATCTCGCTCTTAACCACCTTGCGAGGTCAAGTTTGAGATTCCTGATGGCTCAGCCTTCATTTCGGAAATGACGGTGCTACTAGCGGTGATTTCAAGCTACTGACAGCCTGTACACACTTACATATTGGTACTTTCAAAAATCTTATCGGCCGAAGCAGTCACAAACCCTTGATACAATTCCCCCTCTTCCATTTCGCCAATTGGGTAACGTTTAGAGAATTCATAAAATCCTGCCGGAATGGTAAGTCGACCATCGCTAAATTCGACCTCAACTAAATCTGCCATGGTCGAAGACTGCTCTAAGCCAACTTCGGGTGAGCCTTTGATCACCCCACCAGCACTGTTCATCACAAAGCTGTGCCACACTAAAAAATCATTCATCGGTTTAAGATCGGAAAATCCCGCTAAATCATTCACACTGACAGTGAAATGATTGGCACCAAAACCATGTGCAGCCACCCAAGCGGCGTATTCACTTTCTTTGGCTAACTGCTGATATTGCTCGATACTCACTCGCCAAGGTCGGCCTTGATATAAGAACTCAGAGTTTTCACAATATTGGCTCGGCAAATCATGAATGAGCTCAGACACGATCTGATTGACTCTCTCGGAACATTGCTCAAGCAGTAACTCACTAATAAATACTTTAGGCAGGCTAGGATCGGGATGCTGATAATGATGGGCATACAGCTTTTTGTCGGTGAAATGATACTCACCTTGTTGCTGATAACCGAGCGCAATAAAGTGTTGTGCCAGTTTATCTAAACCCAATTTAGCCCCAGAAAACGTACGCAGAGCAATATGGTCATTAATCAGCGGTTTTTCTTTGGTGAGTAACTTTTTCGCTCTCAACAAACTTTTTACTTTGAGTGCAGAAGGACATAAACGCTCACTGTAATCTAACCAAAAGTGCTCAAATAACGTTTCTACCGCAGACATACAAACTCCTACCGCTCCGACAAGAACGAGTGGTGATAAAAGGTAATAATTAAGTGTAGTCTACTGTTGTGGTTTGCTTTGAGTTCTAGATCGATAAAGCAGAAAATAAAGCCGTTGCCTCGACATATCAAGGAAAACGGCTTAATGATTGTTATTAATGGCTTATTATAATAACTAAAGAGACGTTATTAAGGCTTAACTAACGATGCAATAGCATTATCTAACTGCTGCAAGCCTTGTTCTATTTCTTGCTTAGAGATCACCAAAGATGGGGTAAAACGCACCACATTAGCGCCGGCAACTAATAACAATAAACCATGCTCACCGGCCGCGATCAGAATATCACGCGCTCGGCCTTGCCAATGTTGATTCAACTCAGCGCCAATTAATAACCCTTTACCACGAATATCCGCAAACAGATCATATTTCTCATTCAGCTTGGCAAGACCTTGCTTAAGCCATTGCTCTCTTTGTTTTACGCCAGCAAGTACGTCAGCTTGTTGAGTAAAATTGACCACCGCTTCAGCCACGGCGCAGGCTAATGGATTGCCACCATAAGTAGAGCCATGCACACCCACTTTCATGTGTTGGGCTAATTTTGTGGTGGTCAGCATTGCGCCAATAGGGAAGCCTCCGCCTAACGATTTTGCGGTTGCTAGAATATCAGGTGTTACGCCGAGCCCTTGATAAGCATAGAAATCACCGGTACGACCATTACCCGTTTGCACTTCATCGAAGATCAACAACGCATGGTGTTGATCACAAAGATCACGCACCGCTTGTACAAACTCAGGATCCGGCGAGATCACACCACCTTCACCTTGCAATGGTTCCATCATGATCGCGCAGGTTTTCTCCGAGATCGCCGCTTTTAATGCTGCAAGATCGTTATAAGGAATATGGGTAATATCGGCTGGTTTAGGGCCAAAGCCATCAGAGTAAGATGTTTGACCACCAACCGTGACGGTAAAGAAAGTACGTCCGTGGAAGCCTTGAACAAAGGATATGATCTCACTTTTATGCTCACCGTGGGTTTCAACCGCCCAGCGACGTGCTAATTTAAGCGCCGCTTCATTGGCCTCAGCGCCAGAGTTAGCAAAAAACACTTTTTCAGCAAAGCTGATTTCAGTGAGTTTTTTGGCTAAACGCAGTGCCGGTTCATTGGTCATCACATTACTTAAATGCCACAACTTATTGGCTTGCTCGGTTAAGGCTTTTACCATGACTGGGTGGCAATGACCCAAACAACTGACCGCAATACCGCCAGCAAAGTCGATGTATTGATTGTCATTTTGGTCCCATAATTTCGAGCCTTCGCCACGCACAGGGATCATTTCCATCGGGCTATAGCAAGGCACCATGACTTGTTCAAACCAATCTCTTTGTACTTGTTCACTGTCAGACATATCCATCCCCTTAATCCATCATTCATCGGATAAGCGTAAATTATCCTCTTTATGCTCTCTAAGTTAACCAAATCACGCTAGGCAATCAATGCTTATTTATATTAATTTATTGAGTAATTATTCAGGAGATTTTAAAAACAATCAGGCAGGTAAGTCTGAACGCGCGAGGAAGTGAGTCTTAATGTTTGCGGATGCGAAACTTAACGTTTGAGAAAGTTCGCTAAAATTTGATGACCTTGTTCGGTTTTGATCGATTCTGGGTGAAATTGCACCGCATCTATCGGCAAGGTTTTATGCTGATAACCCATGATTTCATCCATCTCACCATTGTCGAGTGTGGTCCAAGCGGTCAGCTCAAAACACGCTGGCAAGCTGTCGGTTTGTACCACCAGCGAATGATAACGAGTCACGGTTAAAGGATTATTCAGCCCTTTAAATACACTGGTTTCTGTGTGCATGATCGGAGAGGTTTTGCCATGCATGACTTGTCTGGCGCGTATCACTTTACCGCCAAACGCTTGTGCAATCGCTTGGTGACCAAGGCAGACACCTAAAATCGGTAACTTGCCAGCAAAGTGCTCGATTGCGGCTAATGAAATGCCCGCTTCATTCGGGGTGCATGGGCCGGGGGAAATCACTAAGTGAGAGGGCTTTAGTGTCTCAATGCCCGCAATATCAATCTCATCATTACGCACCACTTTGACCTCACAACCTAACTCACAAAAGTATTGGTAAAGGTTATAGGTAAATGAATCGTAATTATCGATGATCAGTAGCATGCAAATCTCGGCAGGTCAGTATTCAAAATTGAGACAAAAGAAAACCGCCAGATTTTAACGTCTGGCGGTCCAAATAGATAGTCGATTTAAGCGGATATTACCAAGATGCGCGATTCACAAACCCAACTGCTTGATACGCTTTCTTCAGCATAACCGAAGCTCGCTCTGATGCTTTCTCTGCTCCAACTTTCATCACGTCATCTAGATAAGCACGATCGGCGCGGATACGATGATATTCTGCTTGAATAGGCTCAAGCATCGCCACTAATGCTTCACCGACATCTTTCTTAAATGGACCATACATTTCAACACCGGCATATTGCGCTTCAATTTGTGCGTAGGTTTTACCGGTTGCCGCTGAGTACAAGCCCATCAAGTTTGAGATACCCGCTTTGTTGGCCACATCATGGGCAATGCGAGGTGGCATTTCAGCATCGGTTTGCGCTTTGTTGATTTTCTTCAAAATGGATTTTGGATCTTCCAACAAAGTGATGACGTTTTTACGGTTATCATCCGACTTAGACATTTTCTTAGTCGCATCTTGCAGGCTCATTACGCGCGCATTCTCGGTTGGAATGTACGGCTCTGGGATTTGGAAGATTGGCGCTTCTGGGCTATAAACATTGTTAAAGCGATTGGCAATATCACGCGCTAATTCAAGATGTTGTTTTTGATCGTTACCGACTGGCACTTGGTGTGCGCCATAAATAAGAATATCGGCCGCCATTAATACTGGGTAGGCAAACAAACCGGCATTAACATCGTTGGCATAACGCTGAGATTTATCTTTAAATTGCGTCATACGATTCAATTCACCCATTTGGGTATAACAGTTTAGCAGCCAACCAAGTTGAGCATGTTCCGGTACGTGTGACTGGACAAATAACGTGCTCTTCTTAGGATCAACACCAACCGCAAGACAGATTGCTAACGCGTCTAACGTTGCTTCATGCAGCGCTTTCGGATCTTGACGAACCGTGATCGCATGCAGGTCAACCACACAATATTGGCAGTCGTAATCATCTTGCATTTGTTGCCACTGACGTAGAGCACCCAAGTAGTTACCAATACTCAGTTCACCTGATGGTTGAACACCACTTAATACGATGGGTTTGCTCATGCTGCTTTTTCCTTACGTGTTATATCCCGCTTTGGCGATAACGCTAAAAAGGGACTATAGGATTAAAAATGAGGGTATACCTTACTTGCGGTATATCTAACAAAAATGCCCAAATATTTTTATATTTGAGCATTTCAGTTTACTGATCCAAGCGAATTTGGCTAGCGCTTTATCCTTGGATTTGGCATCGAAATCGAATTTATTTCGCCATTCCGACCACGGCAAGTAATTCAGCGATGTTATCTGCCACAAAATCGGGTTGAGAATCTGAAATTGGCTCGCCATGATTGTAACCATAAGTTAAGCCAAATGAATGACATCCGGTATTTTTGGCGGCCAGAATATCGTTTTTAGAATCACCTACCATCAACATTTGGCTGGCATTAATATGATGTTTTTCGAGCAAGAAATTTAATGCCATCGGATCGGGTTTTCTTAATGGAAAGCTATCGCCGCCAATCACATCAACAAAAAAATCGGCAATGTCATGTTGAGTTAAGATCTCCGGCACAAACTTAGACGGTTTATTGGTGACGATCGCCATTTTAAAGCCGGCTTGCTCAAGCGATTGCAAGGTATCGACCACATTGCTATAAAGATGACTCAGCTTATGACCCCCTTGTTGATAAAAATCATCAAAGCGAATACGAGCTTCTTTCCATAGGTCGGCATCAAGTGATTCGTCAACCGTCATGCTGCGGCTTAATGCGCGGCCAATCAATAAATCAGCGCCATTACCAACCCAATCTCGCACCTCTTCTTCTGTCACAGGATCAAACCCTAAACTTTGCACCGCTTGATCGGCAGCCACGGCCAAATCCGGTACGCTATCTAACAGTGTGCCATCTAAATCGAATGCGATTAATTGAATACCTTGTAATGCCATATCCCTGCCTATTATCGACTGCATAAATGTAAAAAAAGAGGCTTGAGTCTACCCCAAGCCTCTTTCTATATCGACTCTTTAAAGCCTGTAATTAAGTCAATACAATGAGCATCTATCAATTTGAACATGCCGAAAAGACGCTGAACCCATCCCTGGGCGCTTGAGAAAAGACCATCCATGGTCTTTTACACTTTTCTCTATGCTCAATATTGATAGATTATGCACTATCCCGAATTGATATTACTTAACGGGTATTAGTTAGCTTTAGCTAGTTCAGCGCGCATTTGATCAACCACTTCTTTATAGTCTGGTTGATTGAAAATAGCCGAACCGGCAACAAACATATCTGCGCCCGCTTCAGCGATTTCGCGAATATTATCGACTTTTACGCCGCCATCAATTTCAAGGCGAATATCAAAACCGCTGGCATCAATACGTTGGCGCACTTCACGCAGTTTATCTAATGTCGCAGGAATGAAAGATTGACCACCAAAGCCTGGGTTAACCGACATCAATAAAATCATATCAATTTTATCCATGATGTAGTCTAGGTGATGAAGTGGTGTCGCAGGGTTAAATACCACGCCCGCTTGGCAGCCGTTTTCTTTAATAAGTTGTAGCGTGCGATCAAGATGTTCCGTTGCTTCAACATGGAAAGTGATCATGGTTGCACCCGCTTTGGCAAACTCTGGCACAATCGCATCAACCGGTTTCACCATTAGGTGCACATCGATTGGCGCGGTAATACCGTAGTCACGCAATGCTTTACAAATCGGCGCACCAAAGGTTAAGTTCGGAACATAATGGTTATCCATCACATCGAAATGCACTACATCGGCACCCGCAGCAAGTACTCTTTCAACATCTTCACCTAAACGAGCGAAGTCAGCAGATAAAATGGATGGTGCAATCAAAAAGTCTTTCATGGTCAGTTCCGTTTTAGATTCTAGTTGAGGGCGAACATTGCGCCGCAATTCTACCCAAGCAAACGTTTATACTCAAATAACTTCGCTAAAAATCAAGCATCAAGAATAAAAACCGTTCGAAAATCACTTGATGCTTTTATCGCCACGAATGAATAGAAACGAAAATAAATCAAAACAAAATATTCGAGTGCTCATTAATTGTATTTCTGTCACATTTATACATTATTGTTAGTTGTAACATCCATTTCGTCTTTTTATATGTAAAACAGGTTTAGTATGAAAACATTAATAGCTCATCGTGGCATGTCATCCCTGGCTCCAGAGAACACAATCTCAGCGTTTTCATTATGTAAAGAACATAATATTCAATGGTTTGAATGTGATGTCGACATTTTGCAGGATGGTACAGTTATCATTTCTCATGATGACACACTAGATCGCTGTACCAATAAAAGCGGTCGGTTATATGATATCAGCAATGAGGATTTATCATCGATTGATGCCGGAAGCTGGTTTAGTGATGATTACATCGATGAGCGATTACCAACAATTCAGCAATTAATAAAACTAGTGAACGAAAAACAATTAAACCTAAATATCGAATTGAAATCCTGCTCAGCAAGTGCAGAGTTAAGCCATTTACTAATTGATAATTTGATTGTCGCACTTAAAGAGTTATCCCCTGAGCGCGGGTTGATTGTTTCAAGCTTTAATCATCTGGTTCTATCGGAATTTAAACGTAAAAGCCCAGAAACTAAAGTTGCTTGTTTATTTGAGAGCCATACTTTATGGGATGATTGGAACTCAATTATTGAATGGTGCCAAGCTGATTACATCCACCCAGAAGAAAAGGGGTTAACGCGTGAAATGATAAATAAGTTCAAAGCCTCAGGAGTTAAGATTAATGTGTGGACTGTCAATGACTTATCTCGTGCAAACGAACTTTTCAACTGGGGTGTAGACGGAATTTGTACTGATATAGCCCATAAGTTCCCTTCAAAATACAAAGGCTAATTAACAACTAAAAAGGGTTAACGAAATGAATTTATTTGAAAAAATCGGCTTTACTAGCCGAAACCAATTGTTTGGCTTCTTCTCTGTCGTAATGTCAGGACAAATTATTTACTCGGCCTTTGAAGCATTTAAAGGTACCTTCTATAATTTACTATTGGAAGTTCTAAACATTGACAATACTCAAATGGGGATTTTATTTACCCTGATTGGTTCCGCGATGTTTTTCTATATCCCAGCTGGATGGGTTAACAATCGGTTTTCTGTAAAATCCATATTAATCATAAGCTTAGCCATTCGTTTTTTAAGCATGATGGTCATCATTTTCTTATCACCCAGTTTTTATATCCTAATTGTTATCGCGGGTATTTGGGGGGTAGTTGATGCTGTATTTTGGCCTGCCGTTGTAAATGGTGTGACGTTAATGTCTGGCGATAAGAATAAAGGGATGGCATTTGGCTTACTAGAATCTAGCCGTCGTGCAGCCGAAATGGGTATGAACGCAATTATTGTTGGAATAATGGCGCTGGTTGGAGGTTCGATACTTGTTTTTCAGGGAGCAATCGTTTTTTATACCTTACTAATCCTACCGATGATTTTCTGTGTATGGCGATTTGTTCCTGATAATAGTATGGAAATCAAGCAAAGTGATAACAAGAACAAAGAGGCTTTAAAAGGTTTAATTCATGTATTAAAAATGCCAACTGTATGGTTGGCAGCCATTACATCACTAACCGTATATTGGATTTACATTACGTTGATCTATACGGTTCCCTACCTACAAGCTGTATTTGGATTATCAACTTCACAGGCTGCAATTTTCGGTATCATTAATACTGGCGCAATGGGTGTCATCGCTGGTTTGGTCGCTGGCTCTATCGCTGATTTCATTTTTAAATCATCAATTAAAATGATGTTCTTTGCTCTCGGATTAACAGCAATAAGTTTAGGTGTCACGATTGCACTACCTAAAGCTGAGGGTATGTTAATGATAAACATGGTTTTATTGATGTGTTTCTCATTTAGTATTTTTTTAGCAAAAGGGATTATTCTAGCACCTGTCGCAGAAGCTGGTGTTCCTATTGCTTATAACGGTTCAGCGATGAGCGTTGGATCATTTGCTGCTTATGCATCTGTATTTTGGGCTTATGCTCTCAATGGTTGGATTATCGATACATACCCCGCAGCTCAAGCATACCAAATGATATTTGCTATTGGCCTTGCGGTTGCAGTATTAGGTATGGCCTGCTCATTAATTCTTATTTCATTGAACAAGAAAAGAAGTCAAACCAATAATGAAGAGGACTTAATCGAATCCAATATTTAATCAATGATCGCCTTTCATTTATAACGTGAACAATCCCCCAGCATAAAATATTTATACTGGGGAATTTTTTATCCTTCGTTTGATTGAATTAATGTGACAAAAACAGCAATACAAACACAAAACGAAAGCGCGAACGAGCATTTTTGAGCTAAGTCAAAGAAAAAACCTCATATAAAGAACATTATTAGTCCATATATCATCATTGGCAAAAAGAGACCAGGTTATGGGCAAAGCTTCTCGATTAGAAACTTCCGTTATTATTATTGGTGGTGGTGCAACGGGTACTGGCATCATGCGAGATTGCGCCTTGCGTGGCATCGATTGTATTTTAATAGAGAAGGATGATTTAGCCTCCGGCACGACGGGGCGAAATCATGGTTTACTTCATTCTGGTGCTCGCTATGCCGTGACCGATAATGAATCAGCTCAAGAATGTATCCATGAAAACAAGATATTAAAATCTGTTGCCAGGCATTGTGTCGAAGATACTCAAGGCTTATTTATTTCTCTCCCTGATGACGATTTAGATTTTCAATCTCAGTTTATTGAGTCTTGCCAAACCGCCGGAATTGAAACCAAACAGTTAACACCTAAAGAAGCATTATTACTGGAGCCGAATGTTAACCCTAACCTTATTGGTGCGGTTCAAGTTCCTGATGGCACCCTCGACCCTTTTCGCTTATGTGCCGCAAATGTACTAGATGCAAAAGAAAATGGGGCGCGCTTGCTCACTCACACTCATGTGACCTCGCTTATTCGCCACCAAGATACGGTACTAGGCGTGAATTGTATTGATACACGAACCAATCAAAAACTTGAAATCTTCGCTTCAGAAGTGATAAACGCTGCTGGCATTTGGGGGCAAAGTATTTGTGAGTACGCCGATCTAAGCGTCAAAATGTTCCCTGCCAAAGGAGCGCTGCTTATCTTAGATTATCGCATCAATAACTTAGTGATTAACCGTTGTCGCAAACCGTCTGATGCCGATATTCTAGTACCTGGCGATACCATCTCTCTTATCGGAACCACATCCGAACATATTGATTACGATAAAATTGATGACTTACACGTCACAGCCAAAGAAGTCGATGTTCTTTTGAATGAAGGCGCTAAACTCGCCCCTATTATGGCCAATACTCGTGTACTTCGTGCTTATGCTGGTGTGCGTCCATTAGTGGCGGTCGATGATGATCGAACGGGACGTAATATCAGCCGTGGTATTGTATTGCTCGATCATGCACAAAAAGACGGTCTTAATGGCTTTACCACCATCGCGGGCGGCAAGTTAATGACCTCACGCCTGATGGCTGAGATGACCACAGATCTTATGGCCAAGAAACTCAATAACAACACTCCATGCAGCACACATCTAAAACCACTTCCAGGTTCCAATGGCGCGTCTATTACCACAAAAAAAACCGCCAGTTTAGCCAAGCCAGTGTATCAAAGCGCCCTTTACCGTCATGGTGACCGAGCAGACCGATTCTTAACCGATCAAGCAAAAGATCAAGCTGTTATCTGTGAATGTGAAATGGTGACTCAAGGTGAGATCAATTACGCCATTAACCAATTAGATGTTCATAATCTAGTTGATCTGCGTCGCCGTACTCGTTTAGGGATGGGGCCTTGTCAGGGCGAGTTATGTACTTACCGAGCAGCGGGATTATTCGAAGAATGTGGCCAAGTGAGTGGCAATCAATCCAGCCAGTTATTAACCCATTTTTTAGAAGAGCGCTGGAAAGGCATTAAACCGGTATTTTGGGGAGACGCCTTACGCGAAGCCGAGTTCAGTTATTGGATTTATGAAGGTTTATTTGGTGCCAGTGATATTCCGACAAGCAATACTAAAAAACAGAAACTGCCAACGAACATAACCGACTCAAAAACAGCACCATCTCAACAAGAATTAGAGGCATCACTATGAATTTCGATACTATTATCATTGGTGGTGGCATGGCCGGTTTAAGCTGCGCTTTACGTTGCCAAGAAGCCGGATTAAAAACGGCGGTTATTGCCTCCGGCCAAAGTGCACTGCATTTTTCATCCGGTTCGGTTGATGTACTCGCAAAAGCGCCTGATGGTACTCATATTACCGATCCTATGGCTGCTATTGGTGAATTTTCTCGCCTGTATCCTGAGCACCCTTATGCGCGATTAGGAAAAGAAAATGTCAGCCATTCAATCAAGTGGTACCAACAAAAACTATCGACCATTGGCGTTCCGCTCACCTCACAATCTAACGGCTTCAACCATTATCGCTTAACACCACTAGGTACGATGAAGTCAACTTGGCTATCACAACCTTTTGTGCATCAATTTCCGATCAACCTCGCCGATAACCATGTCAAAAAAATCGTCATGATGACCATTGATGGATTTCGAGATTTTCAACCCAAATTAGCGCAAGATAATCTCAAACTGATCGACCCGTTATCCAATACCAACATCACCACCGCCACCATTTCCTTATCGGCGTTTAATGATATAAAACGCAACCATTGCGAACTGCGCTCTATCGACCTGTCTCGCATACTGGCAAAAGAAGAAAACAGACAAGAGTTTGCCCACGCATTGCAACAACACGCAAACCCTGGTGATTTAGTCGTGATCCCTGCCATTTTTGGCAATGATAAAGGGCTCAAATTTTTAAAAGAAATCGAAACACGCACTCAATTAAGCTTGTGTGAAGTGCCCACTATGCCACCATCTCTACTTGGTATCCGCTTAGAAGAATCCATGAAGCGCGCTTTTATTCAACAAGGTGGCAGCCTATTAAATGGCGATCATGTTATTCAAGGTGAGTTTAGTGGTATTAACCAATGCGACCCTGAACACTCACATTATAAATTAGAGCGTCTATTCACTAAAAATCATGGTGATTTTCCATTACAAGCGAAGCAATTTGTCCTGGCGACTGGCAGCTTTTTTAGCCAAGGATTAAAGGCCGGTGCCAACTCGATGATGGAACCTATTTTTGATTTAGATATCGATCAAACCACTTCGCGTACCGATTGGTATAACCCTGAATTTTTTAGCCCTCAATCACACCCATTTTTAAGTATGGGCGTCAAAACAACGCCTCAATTACAAGCAATAAAGTCCAATCACATTGTCGATAATTTGTACTGCGCTGGTGCGATCCTTTCTCACTACAATCCGGTCTTCGAGGGCAGCGGTAGTGGGGTAGCAATAAGCTCTGGATTTCATGCAGCACAATCGATCATCAAGCAATTAAAGCCTGAATTTTTATCACTTAATAATGACGTAGCACAAGAAGAAGTCGCACTATGAGCAGTCCACTATTTAAATCTAACTTATTAAGCGCGGATCTCATTTACAGAGCCCCTGCCGACACCAGTTTTGATCAATGCTTAAAATGCACCGTATGTACTGTGTATTGTCCGGTTGCGAAAGAGAATCCCGACTTTCCAGGGCCAAAGCAGTGTGGACCAGATGGTGAGCGCCTGCGCTTTAAAAGCCCAGAATATTATGATGAACTGCTAAAGTTGTGTACCAATTGCAAGCGCTGCGAAACCGCCTGCCCATCTGGGGTTAAAATTGGCGACATGATTGCGGTTGCGCGTGGTAAATACGGCAAACCAGCTTATAACATGAAAGGGTTACGTGATTTCGTCTTAAGCCACACAGACTTATTTGGTACGGTTGCCACCCCTGTTGCCCCAGTGGTAAACGCGATAACCGATGTGTCTATTATTAAAAAAGTGATGCACAGAACCATTGGGGTTCATGATCATAAATCATTGCCTAAATATTCTCATGGCACTTTCCGTCGTTGGTATAAAAAAGAAGTCAATGATCAGTCTATTCATCAACAACAAGTGCATTACTTTCATGGTTGTTTTGTTAATTACAATCACCCGCAATTAGGCAAAGACTTTATTAAAGTAATGAATAACATGAATATTGGTGTTCAATTGCTCGATAAAGAAAAATGCTGTGGAGTACCATTAATTGCCAATGGGTTTCACAAAAAAGCGCAGAAGAATGCCGAATTTAATGTTGCTAATTTAGAGGCTGCAATTGAGCGTCAAGATGTGCCAATTTTGTCAACTTCATCCACTTGTTCATTCACATTGCAACAAGAATACCCTCATGTTTTAGATGTCGATAATAGTAAGGTTGCGCAGAAAATTGAGTATGTTACTCGATTTTTATTAAAAGAGATCATGAATGGTCGCGGCCCTAAAATGAAACCACTCAATAAGAAGATTGTCTACCATACGCCTTGTCATTTAGAGCGCAGTGGCGGCAATATTTACACCATCGAACTGTTACGCGCAATTCCTGGTTTAGAAGTGCAAGTGCTCGATAGCGAATGCTGCGGTCTTGGCGGTACTTATGGCTTTAAAACGGAAAATTACGATACATCCATTGCGATTGGTAAGAATGTGTTCGACCAAATAAAAGCGGCAAAACCGGACTATGCCATTACCGATTGTGAAACCTGCAAGTGGCAGATAGAAGAGAACACCAATGTCACCACCATTCACCCAATCTCACTATTATGTGAAGCACTGATATAAAACGACTTTACCGCATCACCATTGCCCCTACAGCTAATCAATATTCAGGCGTCACTGCCTGAATATTTTTCCCTCAGCATCATCTTCTGCCATTAAAGCGATCATATTGATCACTGTAGCCCCAACCGTAGTAACAGCCTGCCGATCGAATTACCCTGCATGAGTATAATCAACTCATCCAACTGACCCAAGCCAAGCCAAAAATCTAATCTCAACAGCCTAACCTCAAGCACCTCAAGATAAAAAACAACCCCTAATGTCATGAAACATTAGGGGTTTGTTCATTTATTTTTTGCTTAGTAGTGACTACATATTATTCGACAGCCCAGCCTTTCGCACATTCAACTGCACGCTTCCAGCCATTATGACGACGTTCACGCTTGCCATCATCAGTGGATGGTTTGAATGAGCGATCGAGTACGGATTTATGTTTTAACTCATCAATACTGCCCCAGAATCCTACCGCCAGACCAGCTAAATAAGCAGCACCTAAAGCGGTCACTTCTGCTACCACTGGGCGTTGAACTTCGGTATTTAACACATCCGATTGGAACTGCATTAAGAAATTATTTGCTACTGCGCCGCCATCAACCTTCAAAAAATCCAGCTTGATGCCAGAGTCAGCTTGCATCGCTGAAATCACATCTAATGATTGATAAGCAATACTTTCTAGTGTGGCGCGAATAATATGATTACGATTAACCCCACGAGTTAAGCCCACAATAGCGCCACGAGCATAAGGGTCCCAGTGCGGAGCCCCTAATCCCGTAAAGGCAGGTACAACATACGCGCCATTTGATGTATCCACTTTAGTGGCAAAGTATTCGGTATCTGTCGCATCACTGATCAATTGCATTTCATCACGCAACCACTGAATAGAAGCGCCGCCCATAAACACTGCCCCTTCTAATGCGTAACTGACTTCCCCTTTAGGGCCGCAAGCAAGAGTCGTAAGTAGCCCATTTTTAGATGTCACTTTCTTATCGCCAGTATTCATTAATAAGAAGCAACCGGTGCCGTAGGTATTTTTCGCTTGGCCCGCACCAACACACATTTGGCCAAATAACGCCGCTTGTTGGTCACCGGCAATACCAGCAATCGGGATACGAGTTCCGCCTTTACCACCAATGTTAGTTTGTGCATACACTTCGGATGAAGATTTCACTTCCGGCATCATCGACTTTGGAATGCCTAATGCGTCGAGTAGTTTTTCATCCCACTCGAGTGTATTAATATTAAATAACATGGTACGACTAGCATTGGTTGGATCGGTTACATGAGTGCGACCTTGAGTCATGTTCCAAATCAACCATGAATCAACCGTACCAAACGCAAGCTCACCGTTTTGGGCTTGCTCGTGTGCGCCTTCTACGTTATCTAAAATCCATTTTACTTTGGTTCCGGAGAAGTAAGGGTCAACCACAAGACCTGTATTTTCAAGAATATACTCTTCTAATCCAGCTTCTTTTAACTCTTCACAAATGCTTGCAGTACGGCGGCATTGCCACACAATCGCATTATAAATAGGTTTACCGGTTTTGCGGTTCCATACAATTGTGGTTTCACGTTGGTTGGTGATCCCAATGCCAGCGATTTCATCAGAGTGCAAACCACCTTTTGCCAGCGCTTCTACTAGCGTTGAGCTTTGAGTCGCCCAAATTTCTAGTGGATCATGCTCAACCCATCCTGCTTGAGGATAAATTTGAGTAAATTCACGCTGGGCGCTACACACAATATTGGCATCACGATCGAGGACGACGGCGCGAGAACTGGTGGTGCCTTGGTCTAAAGCAACAATATATTTCTTTTCCATGATGGATCCTTATTTCTTAATTTTTTGTTTTTATTGTGATGTTTATGCTTTATTGGAAACTTTTAATTCAGATTCGGTTGGCTCACTAACCTGTTCATGCTGAGCCGCTAAATATGGTGAGATGAATTTTGGATATAACCAACCACCAAATGAGGCACCCATAATTGGCGCTAAAATTGGTACGATGAAATAAGGGATGTCCTTACCTCCGGTTAGTGCCATATCACCCCAACCAGCAAAGTAAGCAAATAATTTTGGTCCAAAGTCACGAGCTGGATTCATCGCAAAACCGGTTAGAGGCCCAAGAGCGCCACCAATCACCGCAATAAGTAAGCCTATCAATAGTGGTGCCAATGCTTTATTCGGAGCCCCGTTACGATCATCACCTAATGCTAAAATGCCAAACATCAACACGCATGTGATCACGAACTCTACGGCAAATGCCCCACCAAAACTGAGCAGTGGATTAGGGTATGTCGAAAAAATTCCCGCTAATGCCAAACTCTCTTGTGAACCGCGAACCATGTGGTGTGTAAGTTCATAATTGGTGAATAAATTACTGTATAAGCCGTACACTAACGCAGCAGAAAAAAACGCCCCTAGCACTTGTGCGCCAATAAATGGCAACACTTTGCGTTTTTCAAAACCGTGAAATAACGTGAGAGCAATGGTCACCGCTGGGTTTAAATGCGCCCCAGACACACCTCCGGTACAATAAATGGCAATCGCTACCCCAATACCCCAGATAATACTGATTTCCCATTGACCAAAACTGGCCCCAGTTAACACTAGAGCGGCCACACACCCGACGCCGAAAAATATCAGTAAGCCAGTACCGATAAACTCCGCAATACACTCTCCGAGCAATTGATTTTTTTTATTTGTTGGTAGAGATGCCATAGTTAAACCCATTCTTTTTAGTTATTGGAAGAATTTATAGAGCAAAACTACAACAATGTTAAAAATTGTAAATAAACAAACACCACAAATGTGCGTATGCTCATTGTTTTATTTATTCGAACATATAATATAGAGAAACTTCATTTGTACGATAAAAAACGAAGATCCATGTAATACATAAGCTTAGACAAAATTTATTTACACCAATGTTACAAAACCAGATAAAAACCAGATAAAAACAGTGAATTAATAAACATCTAGGCAACAATAAGTGAACATTTGTGATAATTTCGCTGGACAGTTTTTAAATTTTCGGTAAATTAACCACATTGCTCGAACGAACATTTATTAATAGAAAAAGGGGTGGGAATGAATAATTTAGACAATGCCAATGAAGTCTTAGATATCATCATTGTGGGTGGTGGCATAAATGGCGCGGGTATTGCGGCAGATGCCTCTGGACGAAATCTTAAAGTCGGTTTATACGAATCGAGCGATTTTGCCTCTGCCACCTCTTCTGCCAGTTCTAAACTGATCCATGGTGGTTTACGCTATCTTGAGCATTATGAATTTCGTTTAGTGTCTGAATCCCTTGCCGAGCGAGAAGTATTACTCAAAAAAGCCCCTCATATTGCTAAGCCGATGCGTTTTCGTTTGCCTCATCGCCCTTTTTTACGCCCCGCTTGGATGATCCGTGCCGGTTTATTTCTTTACGATAATTTAGGTAAACGCTCGTTTTCTTCTAAATCAAAAACCACACACACTAAACAAAATCGGTTACTAAAGGGCAGTCATAGTGTCGATTTCCGCCATACTAATGTATTAAAAAAGGAAATGGTCAAAGGCTTTGAATACTCCGATTGCTGGGTGGATGATGCGCGTTTGGTGTTGCTCAATATTTTACAGGCCGAGCAACAGGGCGCTGAAATTAAAAACTATTGCCACGTTGAAAAAGCAGAGCGTCTGGGTGATATCTGGCAAGTCACCTTATTCGATAAACGCACCAATACCCGTTTTGAACGTCGCACTCATGCTTTGGTCAATGCTGCTGGTCCTTGGGTACGAAACTTCATAACCGACAATGTCTTTATGGAAGATCAAACCAATGCTCAATCACCTTATGGTATTCGCTTGATCAAAGGTTCACACATTATCGTGCCTAAGATCCATAACGAAGAACAAGCCTACATCTTACAAAATGATGATCAGCGGATTGTATTCGTTACCCCTTATTTAGATGATTATTCTTTGATTGGCACCACTGATGTTGAGTATCAAGGCGACCCTCGCAAGGTCACGATTGATCAGCAAGAAGTGGATTATTTAATTGATGTGGTCAATAAACATTTCATTCATCAAATTAAAGCGGATGACATTGTCTCTACTTACAGCGGTGTACGACCTTTGTGTGACGATGAATCTGATTCACCACAAGCGATTACTCGTGATTACACTTTGTCGTTAGAGCAAGAAGGCGAGCAAGCACCATTACTGTCTATTTTTGGTGGTAAATTAACGACTTATCGGAAGTTAGCCGAATCGGCAATGGATCAGCTGGCACCATTCTTTCCACAAATGGGCAACAGTTGGACCGCAGATTCGATCTTACCTGGTGGCGAGCAATACGATGAAAATCTATTAAGTATGCAACTGCGTCAGCAATACCCTTGGTTAGACAATAAAACCATTCGTCGCTATTGTCGTCAATATGGCTCTCAAGCACAGCAGATGCTCGTGGATATAAGCCAAGAATCGCAAATGGGGCAGCACTTTGGGCAGGGAGTGTATCAGCATGAAATCGATTATCTCTTGCAACATGAATTTGCTTTTACTGCGCAAGATATTCTATGGCGCAGAACCAAGTTGGGGATTGTTTTATCCGCAGCATCTCAAGCTCAAGTGAACCTTTATATTGAAGGTAAAGCTCAAAATATCCCAACAAACGAGAATAGCACGCTCGAACTCGCTCAATAATTGGGGCCGAGATCATTTTCTGTGTCAGTTTTGAGTGTATTCACATTGGATGAATTTCCTTTTATTGCGCTTATCACGTACACTGCTTTTCGATAAACATTATTGATATAACTTTGGTGTTAACAAGATCACGCCCCAAAAACACCAAAGTGACCAAGAGGAAAGCAGAGTGAAAGCGAGCGAAAGGCATCAACAAATTATTGAACTGGTAAAATCTCAAGGTTATGTCAGTACGGATGACTTAGTCACCATGTTTGATGTGAGCCCTCAAACCATTCGCCGAGATCTTAATGAACTGGCTGATGCCAATAAAATTCGCCGTAATCATGGCGGTGCAACCTTGACCAATAGTTCTGAAAATTCATCTTATAGCGTGCGAAAAGTGATGCATCAAAATGAAAAAGATCGTATTGCACAAGCTCTGGTAAAACATATTCCCGATGGTTCTACTCTATTTATCGATATTGGCACCACACCAGAAGCGGTCGCCAAAGCGTTATTGCAAAACCATAATCAGTTACGCATCGTTACCAACAATATCAATGCCGCGATTATTTTAATGACCAAACCTGATTTCAAAGTGATTTTAGCAGGTGGAGAAGTTCGCAATAAAGATGGTGGCGTAACCGGTGAAGCTACCCTCGATTTCATTTCTCAATTTCGTTTAGATTTTGGTATTTTGGGCATTAGTGGTGTTGATTTTGATGGCTCATTATTGGATTTCGATTACCATGAAGTCCGTGTAAAACGCGCGATCATCGAAAATAGCCGCGCGGTATTTTTGCCTATCGACTATTCAAAATTTGGTCGTAATGCGATGGTCAATTTAGGCACGATAAAAGATGTTGATTTAATCGTGACTAACCAAACCCCACCGGAAGAAATTGGAAGTTTAATTAAAGAGCTTGGCATTACCCTACAAATACAAGCGTAACCCCCCATCATCGATGAACTTATGCACCGATCAACTTAAGGCTCCTAGATTTTAGCTGCAAAGATTTTAAGCTCTGCAACCTGAAGCGGTAATTATCAAGCTAGGCGTCTTTTTTATTGCACCAAAAACCCTTCCACCGTTTCGCAAAACAATTCAGGCTCGCTCATAAAGGGCGCGTGAGATGACGATTGAAAAATACAGCACTCACTGCTAGGTGCCAGTTCGGATACCAATGTCGCCACTTTATTCGGTACTAAGCCATCCAAACGACCATATAAACGCAAAAAAGGCATACTGATATCGGACAATCCTGGGCGAAGGTCTACCTCAGATAAAATATCTAATCCGATTCGTAATGCCTCGGGATCGGGCATTGGACGAGAGAACACTTGTTTCTTAATCGCTTTAACATCATGCCGCGCCGAAGGACTGCCAAGGGCTTGCAGCAGCATAAAACCTTCAATCGTCAGCTTAAAATTACTGGTTAATTGCGAGGTAAAATCGGTTAGCACTTTAGGTAAAATACCACGCCAGCCTTTTTCGGCAGCAAACTTAGGCGAACTTGCCACCGTAATGAGCTTGCTAACCCGATCGGGGTGGTTAAGCGCAATATTCGTCGCCACTAAACCGCCCAAAGACCAGCCTAAATACACCGCTTTTTGTGGCGCTTGAGCTAACACTTGCTGGCACATATCATCAAGGTCTTGCGCCGATTGAGCGTGACTTAAACCATAGCCAGGCAAATCAACACTGTGCACGCGAAACTTGACCGATAGCGCATCAATGGTCGGCTGCCAGACTGCGCCATTCATGCCCCAGCCGTGGATCAAGACAATATCCAATCCCTCACCTTGGCTTTGCCAGTGTAATTTACTCATCCTTGCTCCTACTAAATTCATACATTGATGCGTGACAATTATGGCACCATTATACCTTTATCCGAACAATCAAAATACTCTATCTTATGGATCTTAACCGCTCACTTTCTCGCTTTATCACCCGATGCCTGCCAAGGCAGTGTCAGTTATGCCGCCTCACCATTGATGATAACAGTGATTTAAAATCGGATGATGTAGATCTTAATAAGCAAAAGGATCATAGTAGGCCAAATACTGATTTACCGTTATGGTGCGCCACTTGTTGTGAGCAATTTTTTAGTCATGAGCCTCGTTGTCAACGCTGTGGGTTAGAGACACTGAAACCGACTAAACTGTGCGGTCAATGCCTAGTGGATCCTCCCGCCTGGGATCGCTTATATTGTGTCAATAACTATCAATTCCCACTCAGCAAAAGTGTACAAGATTTTAAATATCACGGTCAGTTTTGGTTGGCTTACGATTTAGCGACTCTGTTAAAAGCGCAAATCCCCCAGCCCGCGCCAGAATGCATTGCGGTGCCTTTACATTGGCGACGATTATTATCACGAGGTTTCAATCAAAGCCGATCATTGGCGTTTCAATTAGTGAGTCAATGGCAGCAGCAAGGGGAAAATGTCAGCCTTAATAATCAGGTTTTTCGCCGTCGCTATGCCACCATTCAACAAAAAGGGCTGAATAAGAAACAACGGCGTAAAAATTTACGCGGCGCTTTTGTATTGCGTCAAATTCCTAAGTATAAGCATGTTGCCATTATTGATGATGTGGTCACCACCGGCAGTACTCTGACGCCTTTATGCCAAGCATTGCGCAAGGCGGGAGTGGAAAGAATTGATATCTATTGCTTATGTCGCACACCGGAACCTAAGTAAGTTACCAATTAAATCACATTGAAAATCAATCAAAAATAGCCATTTATCGTAATCATTTGCTTTATCAAATTGGCATGAAAAGAGAATTGAAATCAAATTTCTATTAAATAGTGGTAAAAGAGGCTGGATCATAATAATCAGAAGAGTAAAATAACCGCAAAATCCCACTAAAATAGTCAGGTATTAGCCGTGTCAGATACAAATACTATTACAATTACAGAGAATGCCGAAGCACACTTTGGTAAATTACTTGAGCAGCAACCAAATGAAACGCATATTCGTGTCTTCGTGGTCAACCCAGGAACACCGAATGCAGAATGTGGCGTGTCTTATTGCCCACCAGAAGCCGTTGAAGCGTCTGATTTAGTACTGAATTTCAGTGGTTTTAATGCTTATATTGATGAGATCAGCCTGCCTTTCCTAGAAGATGCAGAGATTGATTTCGTTACCGATAAAATGGGTTCTCAATTAACGCTAAAAGCGCCAAACGCTAAAATGCGTAAATTGGACGACGACGCACCGTTAATGGCGCGCGTTGACTATGCGATTCAAACCCAAGTAAACCCACAACTTGCCAGCCACGGCGGCCATATTAGCTTGATCAGCATCTCTGATTCAGGTGTGGCTTTAGTGCAATTTGGCGGCGGTTGTAATGGTTGCTCTATGGTCGATGTCACGCTAAAAGATGGTGTTGAAAAACAACTTATCGAACAGTTCCCTGGTGAGCTTACTGCGGTACGAGATTCAACTGAACACGAAGCTGGTGATCACTCTTACATGTAAGCATGGAGAGATGCTAACCTCGAATAACGAGAAAAGCAGATTGTCATCAAATGAAGCCGAGCCTAACCGCTCGGTTTTTTATGCTCTTCACCTTATATAATACTAATTCCATTTAATATTTGATCAATTTGAATACGCCGAAAAGACGCTGATCCATCCTTGGTCGCTTGAGAAAAGGCCATCCATGGCCTTTGACACTTTTCTTTGTACTCAATTTTGAACCATCATTAAATTTATGGAATTGGTATAACTAAAGCAATAAGTCTCTTTTGGCTGCGGGATTTATTTGAATCTGGATTTAATCGCGAGTTCATCACACAGCCTTCTGAGACCAAGCAAAATTTAGGCAGATTCCGGTCCCAAATACACTGAAGATCATTCAAATTATATTTCCCCTCAGGCACGGGTCGCCCATAAACAAAACGTCTACTACAAATAACAAACGTAAACTTGCGTAAAAATCACACATTCTTCACATAAAATCGTTCATAATTCCCCTCACAAAAATAGGGAGATTACTTAATGCGTTATTCTAAACCTCAAATCGCACTGCACTGGCTTATATTGTTATTGATCGCTGTAACTTATGCGGCGATTGAACTCAAAGGCTTTATTCCAAAACCAAATCCTTGGCATAATTACATCAAAATCATTCACTTTAATGCTGGCATATTGGTGTTGGTATTGATGTTGCTGCGGGTGTATCTAAAAAAGAAATACACCTCTCCGGCCATTTCACCAAAACCACCAGCGTGGCAGACGGGTCTATCACATCTGGCACATAGTTTGCTGTATCTTGGGTTTATTGCCTTGCCAATTTTAGGCATCAGTTTGCTGTTTGTAGCAGGAAAATCTTGGCCGTTATTGGGGATCTCGATGCCAGCCGCCTCCATTGCCGATAAAGCAACCGCAGGCACGATTAAAGATTTTCATGAGTGGATTGCCAATGCAGGTTACTTCGTGATTGGTATTCATGCTATTGCGGCTTTGTATCATCATTATGTGGTAAAAGATGACACCTTAGTGCGGATGATGCCGAACAAATAATACCAATTCCATTTAATATTTGATCAATGTGAATACGCCGAAAAAACGCTGACCCGTCCTTGGTCGCTTGAGAAAAGTGAAAGCCCACATCAAATAACGTGGGCTTTTTTATTTCACAACAACTTTCACAACAATAAAGATGATAGCAGTTACATTTTCAATATGGTGTGCCAATCGATGCTTTGATCGCCTAACACGATAAAGTTTGGATTCTCGAGGGTTGCTCGCAAGTTATAAGATAACGGTCCAAGTTTGGTCGATAAAATACGCCCACCGGCCTCTTCAACAATGCATTGTGTGGCGGCAGTATCCCACTCGCCAGTTGGCCCTAGACGAACATAACAATCCACGCTACCTTCTGCGACTAAACACGCTTTTAACGCCGCAGACCCTAACGGGACCAAGTCATAGTTACGCGCTGGTGATAGTTGGTTGGTCAGGTTTTTGATATTTTGACGGCGACTAATCGCAATCGAAATCGACTGTTCCGCACTTTGATGTTTATGCGTTGTAAGTGCAATCTGCTCATCCGCAGCGGAGATCTTCCATGCCCCTTGCCCATGATAAGCAAAATAAGTGACGCCAGAAACCGGCGCGTACACCACTCCCATGATCGGACGATTATTTTCGATTAATGCAATAACAGTAGCAAAGTCGCCACTGCGAGCAATAAATTCTTGGGTGCCATCCAGTGGGTCCACCAGCCAATACCGATCCCATTGGGCGCGTTCGGCTAAAGGAATATCCGCCGCTTCTTCTGATAGCACTGGTATATCGGGCGTGAGCAGAGGCAGTTTTTGAGTAATAATGTCATGCGCCGCAAGATCGGCCGTAGTTACAGGGGTATCGTCTTGTTTGGTGAATTCTTGGTAATCTTTGCTGTGATAAATATCTAAAATACGCTGCCCTGCCTCACGGGCAATGCTCATCACCTCTGGCAATAAGTGTGATAAATCTTGAGGTGAAGATGCGGTCATATTATGCCTCCTTGGCCAACACTCGCAGCGCCAGCATTAAAGCGGTGATACTTCTGGCTTCACAAAAATCCAAATGGGTCAGTAACTCTTCTGCTTGTTGCAATGGCCAACGAACCACTTCTAGCTCTTCAGGTTCATCCCCGACTAAGCGCTCTGGGTAAAGGTCTTGCGCTAGAAATAACGTCATAGTGCTAGAGAAATACGATGGTGCTAAAACGATTTTCTTCAATGGCGTCCAAGCATGTGCGCCCATGCCGATCTCTTCTTTTAATTCACGATCGCCTGCTTGCTGGGGATTTTCACCTGGATCAATTAAGCCTTTAGGAAAACCTAACTCATATCGCTCAGTGCCTGCGCAGTATTCGCGGATCAACAATAAGTCGCCTTGAGCGGTCACCGGCACCACCATTACGCCACCACGATTGCTCGGTTTCATACGCTCATAGGTACGTTCTTCACCATTAGAAAAGCGCAAATCCATCGCTTCAATGGTAAATAGCCGAGACTGAGCCACCACAGATGTGGCTAAAATTTCAGGGGCTTTATGTTTTGCCATCTCAGTATTCTCCTTTACTCTTCATACTTGAAATTGCAGCTTGGTTGGCTACGTCCCCAATCATTTAGGTAAGCTAAAATCATCGGCTTCAATTACTTTGAGTACTGTTCATATAATTACTATAATTTGCCCGAAAAGGTGAACGGGTACTGCCCTTCGCCGTTTGGCTTACCTAACCAGCGTAACTGCTTGCCCATTGATTCAGGGAATTTTGCGCCCGGTTTAAACCAAGCGGTCAGTTTATATTGCGATTTTTTATTGAGATTGATACTAAACTGACTGCTGACTTGTTCACTATTTTGTTTGCCCTTGGCATCAACCACTTGTTGTTTGCAACTTAAATTGGCAATGACTGGGCCTGGAGTAATTGAGCCAATGGGTGAGTCAATTTGCCCTTGCGTCCATACTAAATTACCATCGCCAGACTCACACCAAGGCTGTGCATAGTTAAAGTGACGCAGCGATAATTCCAAGCGGCCAGACAGATCAACCGGCACTTGCAGCTTTAACTGTTGCACCAGCTTATCAATGGGTACTGAGGCGACAAAATTATTGGCATAAGCGCCAGAAAAACCGACGCCAACATCGCCTTTACCGGCCAGTTTTAATTCACTGTTTTGACCAAATCGAACTTTGAATTGTACTTTTGCCATCAACAGGTGGCTTGGCTCGAAATCCCAATAGAGCGAACCAAATTGCTGGCGTTCCACTTCCAGTTGTTGCACCGAGCCTTCCCAAATGGTACCACTGACACCTTGCAACTTAACGTTCCTGGGAATAACGTTGGCGGGAATAGCTAGTTGGTTATACACCCAACTAGCCGGAATATGAGCAATCACACTCCAAATAAAGACCACCAAGAAAACGATGAAATACCACTTCTTATGTTTCATGCTTATCCCCGGGTAAATTGCAGTCGATTCACTTCTACCATGCCAGACTTATCGCCACGATTAACGTCTAAAAACTGAACTTGCAAACCATAATTATCTCGCAGCTCGGCAACCCAGTTAATCAATTGATTAAACGCTAAAGGTTGGATCCACACTTGCAACATCTCATCACGCGGCTGCATTCTGATCAACTCGATATTAAAGCGCGGTGCGGTGGTGGCGATCACTTGATTGATCGGTAAGCTGCGTTGGCTGCTTTGACCACCGCCTTTGGTGGCCCGTAATTCGACGATACTATTGGCTGATTTGGTCACCCAAGACAGTAGTTGCTTCTCGCCATTTAAACGCAATTGAGCTTCTTCTGCTCGTTGCGATAACGGCTGGAATATTCCCCAATACAAAAAGCCTAATATTAACAACCCACTGCACGCCAACACCAAACGGCGTTCACGCAAAGAAATACCATTCCACCAAGCGGAAAGCGGCGCAATATAAGCGGTTATTTTTTCATTCATGCTCATTGCTCCTTATGATTTGGCTTTAATAACAAAACTGCCCTGCACCACAGAGCCATTTTTATTTAATTGCCCTTGCTCAACCGCAAATTCTTTTGCCAGTTCAGTACGCAGACGCTCAAATGGTTGGAAATCATTACTTTGAGCTTGCAGGCGAATTTCTTGTCGTGCGCCATCAAATTGCACACTTTGGACCGAAATGGATTTGGCTTGTTGCAACGCTTTGGGCAATTTGGCCAACCAACCTAACGCAGAAGCACCACCGCTGCTCCCACCCGATAAGACGCGCTCTTCATCTTGCATCGAACGTTTTAAATAGCTCACGGTTGGAATACGCTTTTTATTAGGGAAAATGGTACGGAAAATACGCTCACTCTCAGTATGATAAGCTCGAGTTTGCGCTTCAAGTTGTTGCACTTGCAGCGTTTTATTCACCAACAACACCACGATTAGCACACACGCAACGATCGCCACTTTTTGCCATACTCGCCATTGCTTTAACCATGACGATTGCGATTTAAACTCGCCGGTGAGTAAGTTAAATTTATTGGCAATGGCCCCTTGAGCTAGAACCGACATGATCAAGTCATCTGGCAAAGTTTGCCATTGGCCAGGTAAGTTTTCGCTCCCTTGCGGTAATGGGCTATAGCTATAAATAGTGGTATTTTCTTCCGGTTTTAACGGCAAGTTGTCGCTGTCACCTTGATTACTAATTAAGGCTTCACTGGCGATATCGGCCGCTTGCTGGGTTGCTTCATCAACCGCATCAGTACCGTCTACCGTAGTGCTTTCTGTGTCATCAGTAGCGCTTTCTTCTTTGTCTTGTAATGTATCTTCATTCTCTTGCAGCAGATCTTCAAAGTGCAATGCGTCTGCATCCGGATCAAGCCAACCTGAATGTAAGAACATTTCTAGCCAAGCCTCATCGACCGCTGCGCCTTTCGCATCACCTTGATGAAACAACCATTGCCCATCTAAATTCAGCGCACTAATGCCACTTTCATTTTTTGGCAGCGCTAAACAATCGGGTAAAATACGTTTGAGTTCAATCCCTACCGCTTTAAAATCATCGACCCATCGCGCCAATAAATCACGCTCAACCGTGGCAACGGTGGCTTGATCATTATGCTTGTGTAAGACACTAAAGTGCATCGATTCGATGTCTTGAGTTAGCGTGTCTTCCATCAAAAATGGCAGCATACTATTGAGCTGACGCGCCGCACCAGAAGGCACGGTAATTTGGGTAAGCAGTACATGACTACTTGGCAACAAGGCAATTGTGGTGCGTTGCTGGCTGTATTCAAACAATTGAGCAAGATGTTGGCGGTCGGCTATTTCGCCCGATGCAATCACATCCTTTAATTGAGTTGACCACACTAACCAAGCGATAGGATCGCTAGGGTTACTGCTCAGTCTTATTGTCAGAAACTCGTTCACTGATCCCTCCGAAACGACGACGAATAATTTGTGTGGTTTTATTATCTGAACTATACAGCAGGCTTCTTAACCTCACTCTCGATTCATCCACAGTTATTTGGGCATCTAATTCAAAATATTGGCTAGTCACGCCTAAAAATGGGGTCGCTTGTGATTGAATATTACTCGCTACCCGACTAATTTCCGGTTCTGCTAAAAAATCTTGTACACTTGACCAACCATCATAAGGTCGGTCTTCAATTACTTTTTGCGCATCACTTAAGCTTAATCCTGGTTGGAATAATCCTGATAATAGCAAGGCTTGATGCGGCTGAATGGTGTTGACGTTCACCATTAATTTTGACGCTGGAATCGCGCACACCACCCCTCTTAATGATCGCATCGCTTGCGCACTCACCTGATTAACCGCCCGCAACTCTGTGCCATCTGCGATCATTCCGTTTGGCGCACTATAGGCCGGTTTAAAGCCTTCATAGGTGTTATTTTCAACCCCAGATTGCGTGTTCACCGTATCATCACTATCAACAAATTCTTTGGCGGAATCAGCAATCACTTCGGCTTGGTAACTCTCAATACCAGCATCTTCTAACATATAAGCCAGTACTTTTAATAAATATGGTCGTACACTTGGGTTGGTTGCAACCGGTAATCCATTTAAGGCATTGAGATTAAAACAAGCTTGCATATCTCGAATACTTCCAATCGCATCACCATTATCGAGCGGGTAACGGGCATCTTTCATCGCCCATGCTTGATTGAGGTTAATAACCTTACTATTCTCTTTATAGGTTTCCTCTATCGCCACTTGAGCCAGTGCTTCGACCCCCATGCTATACCAGTAAGCTTGTTGGTGATTGAGTAAATTACTGGCACGATAAAACTGAGTCGACATTCGTTCCGTCATGGTGGCCGCCAATGCCACCAGTACCGCCACAATCAATAATACAAAAATCAGCGCCACACCTTGTTGTTTATGCTGGCTGGCATATTGCTTCTTAGTGACGTATTGTTGCTTAGCGATATGCTTATGATTCTTAAAATATGTTTGATGAGGCTTATAACGAACTGTCATTATCTCCTCCATCACTACTGTTTACGTTGCTTTGAGCAATCAAATATACCCGACGAATATCGCCATAATCTTTAAGCTGTAATTTCACTTCAATCGCTTGCGGCAGCGCACTGTCTTTGGTCCATTCTTTTTGCCAATTTGAGCCATCATAAAAGCCGAAATCCAGTTTCTCAACTTGCGATAACACCACTTTGTGCAGTGGTTCTTGCCCGGTTGGGGTGTCTGGATAGCGCCACCAAACTCGTTCAAGTTTACCTTGTATAATTCGATAGCCCACTTTAACAATCTCACCACGCGGGAAAGCCTGTTGTGGGTTAAGCCAACCTAAACGAGTAAATACGATGCCGTCACTATCGGAATCCAGTACATACTGGCCGGTATAAAGTGGCTTAGTTTTTTCTGTACCGCTTTTGTCGCCAAAGCTAAATTTACGCAGTGCCATCTGACGAAAATCACTGTCCATTACAATCATCGCCCGTTGTAACTCTTGCAGTCGCTGGGTTTTATCCAGTGACACTTGGTTGCTACGTTGAACTTGATTGACCACCTGATAGGCACCCAAACTTAAACTGGCAAAGACCATGATGGCGACCATCACTTCTATTAAGGTAAAACCACCGCTTAAGTTATGTCTAAACTTGTTGATACGATTACGGTTTAACATAAGTGCGCACCGTTAAAATACTGTTCTTTCGTTGGCTGTCAGTCGAGACACTCACATCCACCGCTTTAATTAAATCCATTCCGGTTTTGACTGGTTTAGCGGTCCAATACCACGTCTTCCCTGCAAACTCTTCTTTACCTTTTTTAGTCGAGCTTAACGGTTTACCTAAATGCAGTAGCGCCAATTGATTGTCCACTACCATGCTGGCAAAGGTTTTCTCTTCTAAATAAGTTAGGGTATTAATATGTTGTGTCACCGCTCGAATAACACTGATAGCAGCGGTAGCAAAAATAGCTAACGCGATCAAAACCTCAAGCAAAGTCATTCCGCGCGATGGCTGCCTTATCTGTTTTGTCTGCTTAATCATGGCTTTTACCAGTATCGCTCTCACCAGGTGAAAATAATTTTACTACGCCGGTTTCAAGTACTTTCACTCGCCAATATTGTTGATTTTCTTTATCGTTTTTATTTTGCCTTCCACCATCGTCGGTAGCGATAAAACTCAGCTCAAACGGTGTATTTTCACCGCTCGACAGAACAAATATTTGTGGTGGTTTTTCTTTTTTATCTTTATCTTGCTGCTCAAATTTATCTTCATAGAAGTCTTCTTGCTTGAACAAACGATCGTCATTCCCCCAAGCATCTGAGCCTAATTGAAAATGGAAACCAAGCTCATCTGGTAGATGTGTGGCGGTAAAATGTTTATCGCCTTTTACCACTTTCCAACCATCATCGGTTAAAGTCATATAGGTGAAACTAAACTTTTTATCATCAATCCGAATGCCATAATCTTGACCATTTAAAATGGCATCATCACTGAGCAGTTGCAGTCTCTGAAAAAAACGTAACGCGTTGTCTTTGAGTTGATCATCTTTTCTCTCTGGCATGGTTTGGATTACCGCTAATGCCGATAACGACATCAACACCACCACCAATAAAATCTCAAGCAATGTGAACCCGCGCTGACGCTTCATATTTTTCCTTAACACCACCGACTCAGCCACAAATCATACCTATTCGATTAGGCTTCTAACCAATATGGCTCATTACAAAAAGACGTTTAAACCGTCCGTGGGCACTTGAAAAAGAACATCCTTGTTCTTTGACACTTTTTTCCATCAACAATATGGATAGAAGCATACTTATCTAAAATTGGCGTACTTCTTGAGCGCAGCGAGCCCGAACCTAGGCTCCTAACTATTATTGGAAGTCTTGAATATTCCAGTTACCAATGTCTTTCTTAGAACCGTCATCGCCGCCTTCTTGGCCGTCGGAACCTAAAGTAAAGATATCAATATTGCCTTTATCACCAGGGCTTAGGTATTGGTAGTCACCACCCCAAGGGTCTTTTGGTAAACGTTTGATATAACCGTCATTGCGGTAGTTACGTGGCTCTGGTGTACCGGTTGGTTTACTCACTAACGCCTCTAAACCTTGATCAGTGGTTGGGTACACACTGTTATCAAGTTTGTACATATCCAAGGCGTTCTCTAGCGCCACAATATCGGTCACCGCTTTTTGTTGATCGGCTTTTTCTTTGTTACCTAAAAGGTTAGGCACCACGAAACTGGCTAAGATCCCCAAAATTACCACCACCACCATAACTTCAAGCAAGGTAAAACCTTTTTGCTTCGCCGTAACGGGGCTGTTTGTTGATTTGAATGTCATTAATATTTCTCCTGTAAAAATTCTGTTTGGTATTCGTTTTTTGATTATCAATCTACTTTTGAGTCACAAGATTATTCAGTTCTAATATCGGCATTAAAGTGGCGGTCACGATAAACAACACAATGCCCGCCATAAAGACGATCAATAACGGCTCAAACACCCCTAGTGCCATATTGACCAAAGCTTCAAAATCGCGGTCTTGGTTATCGGCAGAACGGATTAGCATCGGTTCTAACTCGCCACTTTGCTCACCACTGGCGATCATGTGTAGCATCATAGGGGGAAATAAACGAGTTTGTTCCAGTGACTTCCGCAAACTGGTCCCTTCACGCACTCGCTCGGAGGCTTCCATCACTTGCGCTTTAAAGTATTGATTACTCATGACATCCGCCGCGACTTTCATACCATCCAATAACGGGATCGCACTGGAAGAACAAATCGCCAAGGTGCGGGCAAAACGCGAGGTATTTAACCCTTTTGCCACTTTACCAATCACAGGCAACTTGAGCATTTTTTTATCCCATGCCATACGAAACTTGGGCTTATTAAGCGCCATTTTTAAACCAATAATGCCGAATATGATCAGAACTAATAATTCTAATCCCCAGTTTTGCACAAAATTACTGGCATCCAATAATACTTGAGTTGAGGTTGGCAATCCTTGCCCCATCTGAACGAACTGATCGACAATTTTTGGTACTACCGCAGCCAATAAAAATGCCACCACACTGATCGCAATTAAGGTTAGCATCACCGGATAAATCATCGCCTGTTGCAGCTTGGCACGCATTTTTTGACGATTTTCAGCGTAATCGGCTAAGCGATCTAAGATAGCGTCTAAATGTCCCGATTTTTCACCGGCAGCCACCATGGCGCAAAATAGATCATCAAACACCGCAGGGAACTCTGCCATGCTGTCAGAAAGAGTATAACCCTCGACCACTCGCGATCGAATACTGACGAGAATATTACGAATATGTGGCTTTTCGGCCTGATCTGCAACCGCACGAATACACTCTTCTAATGGCATACCCGATTGCACTAAAGTTGAAAGTTGACGAGTCACTAATGCTAATTCATTGGTACTAATGCCACGCTGAAAGCTCAAACCTTTAGCGTTAGCTCGCTGGTTTTTAGCTCGGGTTTCAATCACTTCGGTTGGCATTAAGCCTTTTTCTTTTAGTCGTTGGCGAACTTGGCGGGCGTTATCCCCTTCCAAGATGCCTTTTTTCTGTTTGCCTTTGGCGTCGAGCGCTTTATATTCAAATGCCGCCATGGTTAGATTTCCTTGGTTACGCGCAAGACTTCTTCTAGGGTGGTAATGCCTCTGCGCACTTTAGCCAGACCATCATCACGAATACTTGGTGTTTGCGCACGCACTGCTTTTTCAATCACTTGCTCGCCCGCTTCGGCGTGAATGAGTTCTTGGGTGGTATCGTCAATCACCAGCATTTCATGGATACCAGTTCGGCCACGATAGCCTTTCTTATTGCAATGCTCGCAACCATTGGCTTTATACAAAGTCAGTTGATCTTGCTCGCCAAGATGAAATAATTTCTTTTGTTCGCTGTCAGCTTGATAGGGCGTTTTACATTGTTTGCATAAGGTACGAACCAGACGCTGGGCTAAAACCCCTAATAATGAAGATGAAATTAAGAACGGTTCAATCCCCATATCACGCAGACGAGTAATCGCGCCAATCGCGGTATTGGTGTGCAAGGTCGACATCACTAAGTGACCGGTTAAAGAGGCTTGAACCCCGATCTGGGCTGTTTCGAGATCGCGGATTTCACCCACCATCACCACATCAGGATCTTGACGTAAAATAGCACGTAAGCCACGGGCAAAGGTCATATCAACTTTGGCATTCACTTGGGTTTGTCCAATGCCGTCGATATCAAATTCGATTGGATCTTCTACGGTAAGAATATTACGCTCGGTACTGTTCAGCTCTTGTAAGCCTGCGTACAAGGTGGTGGATTTACCGGAACCGGTTGGGCCTGTCACCAAAATAATGCCATGCGGACGTGCAATTAAACGACGGAAAGTCTCGTGGTTTTCAGCCGTCATACCAAGGCTATGCAAATCAAGACGGGTGGCATTTTTATCCAACAAACGCATTACGATTCGCTCACCATGAGAAGAAGGCATGGTCGATACCCGCACATCAACCGCTCGACCACCAATACGCAGCGAAATACGCCCATCTTGTGGCACCCGTTTCTCGGCAATATCGAGCTTAGACATAACCTTAACCCGCGACACCAAAATCGGCGCTAACTTACGACTTGGGGTTAATACTTCTCGTAATACCCCATCAACGCGAAAACGGATCGATAATACTTTTTCAAAGGTTTCGATATGAATATCCGAAGCCCCTTCTTTGATCGCTTCGCCTAACATGGCGTTGATCAATTTAATGATGGGCGCGTCATCATCCGATTCGAGTAAATCTTCATTTTCAGGAAGCTCTTCCGCCAATGAGAAAAAATCATCATCCGCGCCAATGTCTTCCATTAACTGGCGCGCTTCAGAAGAATCGAGCTGATAAGCTTGCGTCAGTTTATTATCAAATTCTTGCTTAGTGAGTTTGACCGGAGCAAACCCTGCACCAAGTGCGCGGCGGATCTCCAATAACACTTGTGGCGATAACTGCTCCACATAATATAGCGCCGCCTCTTCACCTTCACACTCCAACACCACTTGATGGCGCTTGGCAAAGGCAAACGGTAAACGTAATACCGCGCGAGTCGGATCGTCACTTGGCAGCTCAATCATTACTGCGCACCTTGAGTTGTCGCTGGTGCTTTTGCTTTTTTCAACTGGTCAAGAAAAGCTTGAATTTCGGCTGGTTGCCGCGCATCTTTGCCCAATCGTGGAATAACCGGCACTTCAGCATCTGGTATAAGCTGAACCCCTTTCTGGGCGCGATACAGTTGCTCAGCTCGCAGGTAATTATACTTACGGCTCGATAAACTATCTGCAGCCATACCGTTACGAATAATAGTCGGTTTGATAAACACCATTAGGTTACGTTTTGTTGTGCTGCTGTTGGTGTAAGAGAATAGTACCCCTAGATATGGGATATCCCCCAACCATGGGATTTTAGATTTACTTTCTTGGGTTTCATTTGAAATCAAACCGCCCAATACAATCATTTGACCATCTTCAACCATCACGGATGTGCTAATTTGACGCTTAGCAAAGCGGACATCGACTGCACCATTCGCGCCTAATACGTTGGACACCTCTTGTTCGATCTTCATTTGAATCGAGTCGCCTTCGTTAATTTGTGGCGTCACTTTCAGTTTGATGCCAACTTCTTTACGATCTACGGTTTGGAACGGGTTATCATTATCTGCGCCCGCGGTTGAACCAGTAATAACAGGTACTTCTTCACCCACAATAATAGAGGCTTCGGTGTTATCCATTACGGTAATACTTGGAGAGGACAGGATATTGGAATTTGAATCGGTCGCCACGGCGCTGACTAACGCCGCCCAATCACCTTTCACAATACTTAATGCAGCTCCATTAACACCAGATAAAGCACTCGCTAAGGTTGAGTAGTCTCCATTGGTATCAGGGGTTGTTGAAGTGGTTTTTGAACCATCTGCAGCTACAACTGTTGTTGTTGTTCCTTTCTTGCCTTCGGCTTCTTTTAATCCAACCGCCACTTGACCTATTTTGGCGTTAGCATTGCCGTATTGCACCATACTGCCGGTTTTTGAATTCGCATATTGCACCCCAAGATCGATACCTTCACCTTCAGCCAGTTCGACAATCAATGCCTCAACTTGGACTTGCGCACGGCGAATATCCAGTTGCGAAATCACATCTTCTAATGCTTTCATAATATCAGGCGGAGCGGTTAACACTAGCGCGTTGGTGCCTGGATCGGCGGTGATCATCACATTTGATTTCGATGCTGATTTACCACTCGCCGATTTGCTTTGTTTTTCAGCTTGTAGGTTTTCAGATACCCCATCCAATACTTTAACAATGTCTTCGGCCTTAGCGTAGCGTAGGTAAATAACACGATTATGGCCCTTGGTTGCCATTTCAACATCAAGTTGTTTGATCAGTTTTTTCAGACGCTCACGAATTTTAGGCTCGCCAGAGAGCAAAATAGAATTGGTACGTTCATCGGCAACCAGCTTCGGCTGCAAAGACTCGGGGGTATTTTTAGCATCAGCGCTTTTATTTAACGCATCCACAATGCGCACCATTTCCGTGGCAGAGGCATTATTTAACTCAACCACTTCCACTTCTTTATCACCGGCTTGATCGACGCGCTTGATAATTTCAGCTAAACGGTTCACGACTGCCGCACGGCCGGTTAACAAGATAATATTGGCTGGATCGTAGTGCACCACATTACCGGCGCCAGCGTTATCATTAAGTTGGCGTAAAATTGGAGAAAGTTCGCGCACCGAAACATTTTTAACCGCGACAACACGGGTGATAACGGCATCACCGGTGACTTTTGAATTATTACCTACCACTGGAATAGCCGATGTTTTGGCATCTTTATCTTTAATAACTTTTAAAATGCCATTGTCCATCTCAACCACAGCAAAGCCATACACTTCCAAAACATTAAGGAAGAACTTGTAATATTGGTCTTCGCTTAATACATCGTAACTACGCACATCTATTTTACCGCGAATCGATGGGTCAACGATGATGGTTTTATGCAAATTGCGGCCAACGATATTGATGAACTCTTGAATATCGGTACCTTTAAAACTGGCACTAAACTCTTCTGCAGAGGCAGAACACCAAGCTAGGCTGGCGACTAAAATGAGCCCCACCTGTTTTATCGTTTTTTTAAATTTCTTTACGTTCTTCACGCAATGCTCCTGCTCACCAAAGGTGGTGACTTAAATTATCCTAAAACGATCTTTATCGTTTAAAATTCAATCTGTCTGTAAATGATCACGTACTATTTAAAATTCAATATAGATATCGTGGATCTGCCCATCTCGCTCAACACTTAAATTCCACTCTTGGGCACTTAATGCGTCTTTCCATAACGCAGTCATTTGTGATGGATCGGTTAAATCATGTCCATTTAATACCGTGGCAATATCGCCATCTTTTAGTCCGACCGAATCAAACAATTCACGCTTTTGTCCGGGACGAACTCGATAACCTTTTAGCTTACCTTCGTCCATCACTTGTGATAATCGAAGGTATTGAAATATTTTTTGTGGATCTTTCGAAATCTCAGTACGAATGGCGGTTAAATCCGAGCTGGATGATGGCGCCGCCTTTATTGGAGCGCTAGGTTGATTCATTTTACTATAATCAATCCCTTCTAACATCAGGGTTTCATCTTGGCCTTGATTGCTAATAATCACGCGATCTGGTAATACCGATTTTAATGTTACCCGAGTCCCATCAATCGTTTCACCAAGGCCGTAAGTAGATTGCTTTCCTTGATTCGCGATCACCGCCAAACTTAGTTTTGGGTTATTACTCGCCACCGCCCCAACTAAGGATAATTTTAAGCGTGTCTGAGGAGCATTTTTTGCTACCGCTTCATTAGCTATCGACTCTTGGTTGTAATTACCAAACAGATCACTTCTCACTAATTTCGATACATGATCGCCATGATTATTGTTAATCACATGGCGGCTGCTCACATTCGGAGCTACCCAATGGCTGACGGTGGGAGCAGGAGTAATAACAGACCAAACCAACACGCCTAAAATCCACGCAATAATCGCTAGCAACAATAAAGTACAGGCGTAAGCAATCACTGCCTGATGGGACAGTAATCGAGTAGCCATTTGGGTGAGTTGACCTCTTAAATCCGTTTTTAAGGCCATAGAAGATGACATGTTAATTAAGACTCCGTTCTACTTGATATTGCTCGCTAAATATTCAGCCATTTTTGTAATACTTTATCCAGACTACCTTACCGTTTAAAGCCCAAGCCACCAAATAAAATAGTATTAAAAATAGAGGAAAGTGGGAAAAGTTCACATCCTTAAGCATAATTAGCCATTATCCTTACATCAAATCATCATTTTCATAACTTTAATGTAAGAATAATCACTTAGACGCGATGGATAAAGTCACCGCTTTGTGCGCACTCCCCCTTGAAATATCGGTTATTCACCACCATTGTTTATCTACTTTTCATTGCAAACCGGCTAAGGACGCATTTCAGAATGAGTTCACCAACATTGTCAGTACGTTTAGATAAATGGCTATGGGCGGCACGTTTTTATAAGACTCGTTCCGTGGCTCGCACTATGGTTGATGGTGGCAAAGTCCATTATAATAATCAACGTAGTAAACCAAGCAAAATCGTCGAGCTCGGCGCTCAAATTCGTTTGCGCCAAGGTAACGAAGAAAAAACCATTATTATCGAGAAAATTTCAGAACATCGACGTGGGGCACCAGAAGCACAGACGTTATATCGCGAAACTGAAGAGAGTATCACTAAACGCGCAGAAGATGCCGAAAAACACAAACTGAATGCGTTATACAGCCCAAGCCCGGATCGACGTCCAGATAAAAAACAACGCCGTAATATCATTCGCTTTAAACAGCAATAACCGTTTTTTAATTCAATATTTTTTAGTCAAATACTCGTCAGCCAAAGTTATTGCAAGTCAGATGAGTATATTAAACAACAATAATCGCTGGGAGTTCCCTAACTGATGGCAAATAACCTTTTACATCGCTACTTATTTGAAAACTTATCGGTCCGTGGTGAGTTAGTTCAACTTGATACCGCCTTTCAAAACATTATTGCTAGTAAGGATTACCCGCAACCGATCCGTAATTTATTAGGTGAGTTACAAGTGGCAACCAGCCTGTTAACCGCCACCCTAAAATTTGAAGGTTCCATCACGTTGCAATTACAAGGTGATGGTCCGGTACCTCTGGTGGTGATCAACGGCGATCATGATCAAAAGCTTCGTGGTGTAGCGCGCTGGGAAGGCCATATTGATAGCAACGCAAGCTTGCATCAATTAATTGGTAAGGGTCATCTCGTGATCACCATTTCTCCTAAAGAAGGTGAACGTTATCAAGGTGTGGTTGGGCTTGAAGGGGAGACATTGGCGGAAATTTTAGAAGGCTACTTTGAACGTTCTGAACAACTAAAAACGCGCTTATGGCTGCGCACTGGTGAGCATAATGGTCAAGCGCATGCTGCTGGTATGCTACTTCAAATTATGCCAGATGGTACAGGCTCTGCGGATGATTTCGAGCACTTAGAAAAACTAACCGAAACCATTAAAGATGAAGAATTATTCTCTTTAGACGCTCACGATCTACTGTATCGCCTGTACAACCAAGAAGAAGTAAAAGTATTCGAACCTCAACCAATTGAGTTTTTCTGTGGATGTTCACGTGAACGTAGTGCTGGCGCTATTGCCACAGTAGCAAAACCCGAACTCGACGATATTCTGCACGCCGAAGGTGAAGTTGCACTACATTGTGACTATTGCGGCAGTTCCTACTCTTTTAATTCGGCACAAGTGGAACAAATCCTAACCGAAGCGAAGAAAACACTGCATTAATCAGTCCAATAACTTAAGTCTAGTGCATTATTTTCTAGCACGTAATAACCACCAGTAATATCTAAAAAAACCGGCCCTGTGTCGGTTTTTTTAGTCAAACTTTTGTTTCTATTGTGTATTTCATCACCCAAACTCTCCTGCAAATACCGCACTTAATTTTAGTGAAATAATAAACATAGTCGCGCCTGATCCCATTTTTGATCTACCATACTTTGATAGGATGATTTTGTGATGTCACCAATAAAACCATATATAGAATATGGTTAAAATGGCGTCAATATTAATAAATTTAACATCTTACTATTTGAAATTTTGACGACTTGAAACTAAGGACACCCTATGACTGTTATGACGCACACTGCAACACAACAAATAGATCTCACTGGTTATGGTATTCACAATGCGACTGATGTGCTGCATAACCCTAGTTATGAGGTGTTATTTACCGAGGAAACTCGAGATGACTTATCTGGCTATGAAAAAGGTATTGAGACTGAATTAGGGGCGGTATCGGTTGATACTGGCATCTTCACCGGTCGCTCACCAAAAGATAAGTATATTGTTAAAGATGACGTCACTCGCGATACGCTTTGGTGGTCTGATCAAGGTAAAAATGATAACAAACCCATTAACCAAGAGGTATGGCAAGACTTAAAATCCTTAGTCACAACTCAACTGTCAAATAAGCGCTTGTTTGTGGTTGATTGTTTTTGTGGCGCTAACCCAGAGTCTCGCTTGCAAGTGCGCGTGATCACCGAAGTTGCGTGGCAAGCCCACTTCGTCAAAAATATGTTTATTCGTCCTACCGATGAAGAACTCAAAACATTCGAGCCTGATTTTGTGGTGATGAATGGCGCGAAAACCACGAATCCAAACTGGCACAAACAAGGCCTCAATTCGGAAAACTTTGTCGCTTTCAATCTCACTGAACGCATTCAGATCATCGGTGGCACTTGGTACGGCGGCGAAATGAAAAAAGGCATGTTCGCCATGATGAACTACCTATTGCCGATCAAGGGTATGGCGTCAATGCATTGCTCTGCCAATGTCGGGGAAGACGGTGATGTGGCTATTTTCTTTGGTTTATCAGGCACCGGAAAAACCACTCTTTCTACCGATCCTAAACGTCAGTTGATTGGCGATGATGAGCACGGCTGGGATGATGACGGTGTGTTTAACTTTGAAGGCGGCTGCTACGCGAAAACCATACGTTTATCGAAAGAGGCTGAACCTGATATTTATAACGCAATTCGCCGTGATGCCTTACTTGAAAATGTGACGGTAACCGAGCAAGGCATTATTGATTTTGATGATGGTTCAAAAACCGAAAATACTCGTGTTTCTTATCCTATTTATCACATTGATAATATCGTTAAACCGATATCTAAAGCCGGTCATGCACAAAAAGTCATCTTCCTAACTGCCGATGCCTTTGGGGTACTACCGCCAGTATCCAAACTGACACCAGAACAAACTAAGTACCACTTTTTGTCGGGCTTTACCGCCAAACTCGCAGGTACTGAACGCGGCATTACCGAACCAACACCAACCTTCTCGGCCGCATTTGGCGCTGCCTTCCTAACTTTGCACCCAACTCAGTATGCGGAAGTGTTAGTTAAGCGTATGGTTGCATCAGGCGCTGAAGCTTACTTAGTCAACACCGGCTGGAACGGCACTGGCAAGCGCATTTCGATTCAAGATACGCGCGGTATTATTGATGCGATCTTAGATGGATCGATAGATAAAGCCCAGACTAAGATTATCCCAACCTTTAACCTAGAAGTGCCTACCTCGCTACCAAAAGTCGATCCTACGATCTTAGATCCTCGCGACACTTACGCTAGCACTCAAGAGTGGCAAGCAAAAGCCGATGACTTAGCAACCTTATTTATTAATAACTTCGCTCAGTACACTGACAATGATGAAGGTAAATCGCTCGTCGCGGCTGGTCCACAGAAAGGCTAAATCATCATTTATGCTACTTGAAACTGCGTAAACCTTGCGCCGATAATAGCTTTTTCCATTATCGGCGCACCTATCTCAGGTTTTTATAAAAGAATACTTCACCCTTTCGATGATTTTCTATAAATTGTTCCTTCTAGCGATAAATTCCTACTCTCAAATAATTAGGGATCTTCTCGATTTATTGCTCATCTCGACTAACAGGACGATCCATGAGAAAGTTGCTTATCATTTTTACTAGTTTTATCGCGCTATTAATGGTGATTTTAGCCGCCGGTTACGGTACTTTACACACCCAATATGCCCCAAAGCTCGTCAACTTTGTATTTAGCCAAGTCTTAGATAAGCCAATTGCGGTGCGTGAAGTCAGCTATTCCTATCAACAAGCTCGCCATATTACATTTGAAGGGGTGTTAGTCAAAAATCCTCAAACTCATCAATCAATTTTGATCCGAAAAGTCGATATTTGGCTGGATAACCCACTTTGGAAAGACTCTAAATTACAAATTGATAATGTCCTGATGGAAGGTATCAAGTTACAAAGCGGCTGGCCGAAACTGGCAATATTGCCACATATTAATATCAAACAATTAGCGATTTCGAGTATCGACTTTGCCGACCAAGGTTGGGTGGTGCGTGATATGACCATGCAAGTGAAACACCCCCAATATCGCCCATCAAAAATTTTCCCTTTCTATGGTCAAATTCAGTTATCTGCCGACCAAATTTATTGGCAAGGTGAAGCGCTAGATAAAGTATTTATTGATGGCGATATCAGCCACAGCAATACTATTATTTATGATATGCGCTTTAATTGGCGACACGGAAAATTTCAAGCTCAAGCGACTAAAGGTTCCGATGAGCATGTATGGCAACTACCTCAAGTGTCCATTGCTGGCTTAAGATTACAACAACACAATTTAGAAGCGATCCATTCAGATGTATTGGCTTGGTTTAATCACATTGCAATGGATATCGACCAATTAGATATTAGTGATTCTAGTTTGGAAGTTAATGATTTTACAGCTAATAATTTGCTGATTAATGCTCGCCATGTGCACTTGCCATTTAAACTCTGGCAGCAACAAGATGCGTCTATTAACCTTTCCGCCGACTCGATGAGCGCCATGGGGCAATCCATCAAATCTCCTAATTTAACTCTCAATTTGCAGCCTCAATCGGCTTATGTGCAGAATTTATCACTCGAAGTATTGCAAGGTGATATTCATCTACAGGGGAAGTTCAAACCCGATAGTGCCGATATAAAACTACTCAATATTAATAATATAAAATGGATCCCATCACAAGAATCTAAGGACTTAGTGTTAGCTTACTTCAATCAACTCCACACTCTTAACGCCCAGTCCTTAACCATTAATAATGTTCAGGTGATTGATCTCACCCAAACGCCAGCCATTCAAACCTCAGGCATGAGTATTGATGGTGACCAACTTGAATTAAAGCGTGACGGACGTTGGGGGTTATGGGATGGCAAGTTGAGTATCAGTGCCAGCAGTGCCACTTATGACAAAGTCACTAGCCGTAATTTATTACTTAATATGCACTCTAAAGATGGCCATTTTTGGCTAGAAAAGCTATTTGTTCCGCTCGATGATGGGTTAATCAAAGCCAGTGGCGATATGGATTACGCTAAAACTAGCCAACCTTGGAATCTATCAGTTGAAGCTTCAGGCATTCCATTACGCTTTTTTACACGCGTTTTTAACTTACCACTGCATTTAGATGGTATCACCGACTTTACCGTGAAAGGCGAAGGCTTGTATGGCGATCAATTGATTTTTAACCATAGCGTGACGGGCAAACTTGAAGCGACCATTAGCCAAGCCACCAGCAGCGATGATTTTGAAGCACTTTGGTTGCGCAATCAGGGGATTGAACTCGATCCATCGGAAGATCCTCATCCAGTAGATAAACCAAAACAGCCGACACAAACCAAGCAAGCCGTATCGATTGGCAATATTCATTTAAATGCCGATCGTGGACGAGTGGCATTAAAACCATTTAGCATCAAAGGGAAAGATTTCACCGCTTATTTAGGCGGTAATTACGATTTCTTATTTCCAGAAAAAGGTAATGTGCAATATAAGCTCGAAGGAAAAGGAAAATGTAAGGCGCTGATCTTTAATTTATTAGGAGATAACAGCGCGATCACAATGGAAGATAATTGCCAATAGTGTCAAGTGTTTGCTCAATGAATAACGGCTATAGCATGAGCTATTCATTGACGATGACACCGTTTAATATGATTAGATATGAAAACGTCAACTCACTAAAGGTTCTTCACCTAAAAAGTCAGTCATCAACATATAGGTTCCGGTAAATTCTACAGCTGGTGTGTCGCCACTATACACTATCACTTTGACAATGATGCGCGCGCGACGCCCATTTTTTAATCGGTCTAAATCGCCACTGATACCATCTAATGAGGTCACGGCGGTAGGGCTTTCGGTTACCGGAGCACGAAAGCGTATCTGACTATCCGCTAAAATGATATCCGCTTTTAAGCCCTTTTCTCGCATTAATAGCCATGCCATTCCCCAACCCGTTAACGTAGTTAAGGTAAAAATCGATCCTGCAAACATGGTCTCATGAGGGTTAATATTGGGATTTAATGGCGCCGAGCACTCAAAGCGGTGTCCGGTATATTGATTGATTCGGATCCCCATCGCACCACAAATAGGGATTTCTTGTCGCCAACGATTTTGCAGTTCATCACACCAGTCAGGGCGGTGCGAGACCAAAGATAATGAATTGAGCGGTTTGACCATTTGTTGATGCCGAATCGGCCCCCGCTCATCACTGAGTTCGCCTTGGCTTTCAAAACCATTATGACTATAAAAAGAGATGGCATCTTGGCGTGCATTACACACTAAGCGCTTAGCGCCTTCTTGCATCGCATACGACTCTAGTGCTACCAGAATCAATGAACCAAAGCCCTTACCTCGCTGATTAGGACTCACCGCCATAAAGCGCACTTGCCCTTCGCAATCAGGGGTAAGGTAAATGCGCCCCACCGCCATAATCCGATCGCGACTATCAATAATCATGCGATGCGAACTCATTTCATCGTATTCATCGCGCTCAGAGCCCAAAGGTTGATGAAAGGGTTCACGCAACACCTGCCAACGAAAATGATAGTAACGTTTTAATTCCGCCTCTGTTTTCGGTGTCACTAGCTTAAACATGTTAATTCCTTTTATTTTTTATCCTATCGCTGCACGGCCTCATTAATCAGTTCAATGCTGACCAATCATCGAGTAGAGAGCAAAACGATTAAACCTGTAGCCAGAATGTCACCGGTCCATCATTGACCAATGCCACTTTCATATCCGCCGCAAAACGACCATTTTGGGTATTGATCCCAGTCTGCTGACAGCAATGAGAAAAGTAATCATATAAACGTTCAGCGTCACGCGGATCGGCCCCTTTAGAGAAGCTCGGACGCATACCTTTTTGAGTATCCGCAGGCAGCGTAAACTGAGAAACGATCAACACACTACCGCCAACTTGCCCAACATTTAAATTCATCTTTCCGGCGTCATCTTCAAAAATTCGGTAACCTAACACTCGCTCAACTAAGCGCTTAGCTTTCGCTTCATCATCACCTTTTTCAACACCCAGTAGTACTAATAACCCTTGTTGGATCTCACCAACAATCTCACCATCAACTTTAACGCTAGCTTCACTTACTCGTTGGATCAATGCAATCACAGCTTATCGTCCTTTTTAGCAAATTTACTATGTAACACTTGCAGAACTTGAAAAGGCTCATCTTCATGCCACAACTCACGCTCGCCTAAACTGGCGGTGACTTCCGCACCAATCAAGACGATAAACCAACATAAATACACCCAAACAAATAAAATGGGAATTGCCGCTAATGCGCCGTAAATTAATTGATATGATGGAAAAGCGGTAATATAAAACGCAAAACCTTTCTTACTTAATTCAAATAATAAGCCAGCCACTAAAGCGCCACCCAGAGCGTGGAAAATTCTTACTTTTATATTAGGAACCAATAAATATAGACCAAAAAATGCTGATGCGGACAGTAACATTGGCAATAGTCGATACACCAAATTCAACACTTCGCTACTCAAAAACTGGGTCGAGGTTATATAAGAGGTGAGGGCTAAGCTCGAACCAATAAATAACGGGCCAAGCGTCAGCACCATCCAATACATAGAAAAAGAATAAACCAAACGGCGCTTACGCTTCACTCGCCAAATAAAATTTAGATTTTTATCAATGGTCGAAATCAGTAACATGGCAGTGATAAACACAAACACCCCGCCTATTGCGGTCATTTTTGCGGTATTACTAATAAAGCTATTTAGCGCATCTTTCATCGCATCACCCGCCGCGGGCACAAAGTTACTAAAAATAAACTCTTGTACTTGGTTACTGATCCCTTCAAATACTGGAAATTTAGATAGTGCAGTTACCACCACCGTAGTGAGGGGCACTAAAGACAAAAGAGTAATGTAAGCCATATAACCAGCATTAACGGCAAGGCGATCATTCACCACTCTTTGCTTTAAATAAATTAAGTAGTGCAGACCAAGGCCGATTCGGCGTTCTACTGTCTGAATTGAATTCATACTCTATCCTTGGTGATAATGGTTTACTTGGTTTATTTTCTCTTTCCTTGAGTGGCATCTAAGTTGTCAATCTTGATCCGCTTAATGCAAAAAGGCCGATGCAATTGCATCGGCCTTTTACTATATCACAATACTTCCATCTTAATTAAAGCACAGGCTTCAATTTGTTGAGGGAATTATATCGATTTATTTTGGTCCACGACCGGCACGCTTACGTTCATTTTCAGTCAAATGACGCTTACGAATACGGATGCTTTCTGGTGTCACTTCTACTAGCTCATCATCATCGATGAATTCTAGTGCTTGCTCTAGCGTGTATTTTATCGCAGGAGAAAGCGTTTGTGCTTCATCAGTACCAGATGCACGTACGTTAGTTAATTGCTTACCACGTAGACAGTTGATAGTCAGATCGTTAGCACGGTTATGAATACCGATAATTTGACCTTCATACACTTCGTCGCCGTGCTCAGCAAATAAACGACCACGATCTTGTAGGTTGAATAAAGAGTAAGTTACTGCTTTACCCATACCGTTAGAAATCAATACGCCGTTAGCACGTTGGCCGATTACGCCACCTTTGTGCGGACCGTAGTGATCGTATGAGTGGTAGATTAGACCAGAACCAGAAGTCATAGTTAGGAATTCAGTTTGGAAACCAATAAGACCACGAGAAGGCATCATAAAGTCCATGCGAACACGGCCTTTACCATCTGGTGCCATATCGGTTAGTTCACCTTTACGGATACCAATGTTTTCCATGATCGCGCCTTGATGCTCTTCAACTACATCAATCGTTACCGTTTCAAACGGTTCCATTAGTTGGCCATCTTCTTCTTTGATGATAACTTCTGGACGAGATACAGCTAGCTCGAAACCTTCACGACGCATGTTTTCGATCAGGATAGATAGGTGAAGTTCACCACGACCTGAAACGCGGAATTTGTCTGGATCGGCTGCTTGTTCAACACGTAGTGCTACGTTGTGAACCAATTCTTTTTCTAGACGCTCAAGGATGTTACGTGAAGTCACGAACTTACCTTCTTTACCAGCAAACGGTGAGTTGTTTACTTGGAAAGTCATGGTTACTGTTGGTTCATCAACAGAAAGTGGCTTCATTGCTTCAACTACGTTTACATCACAGATGGTGTCAGAGATCTTAAGCTCACCTAAACCAGTGATGGCAATAATGTCACCCGCATCAGCTTGTTCAACTTCGTGACGCTCAAGGCCCATGTAACCAAGAACCGTACCGACTTTACCATTACGCTTCTTGCCATCAGCACTAACGATAGTCACTTGTTGGTTTGGTTTAACGCTACCGCGAGTTACGCGACATACGCCGATAACACCAACGTAAGAGTTGTAGTCAAGTTGAGACACTTGCATTTGAAGTGCGCCATCGATGTCAACATTTGGGCAATCAACGTTATCAACAACCGCTTGGAACAATGGTTCCATATCTTCGCCAACAACGCCTTCATCCATAGAAGCCCAGCCGTTTAATGCTGATGCGTAAACAACTTTAAAGTCTAGTTGTTCGTCAGTTGCACCTAAGTTATCGAACAAATCAAAAATTTGATCCATAACCCAGTCAGGGCGAGCGCCAGGACGGTCAACTTTGTTGATAACCACAATTGGCTTAAGGCCGTGTGAGAATGCTTTTTGCGTTACGAAACGTGTTTGAGGCATTGGGCCATCAACAGCATCAACGATAAGTAGCACAGAATCTACCATAGACATGATACGCTCAACTTCACCACCAAAATCGGCGTGTCCTGGGGTATCTACGATGTTGATGCGGTAATCATTCCAGTTGATTGCAGTGTTTTTTGCAAGAATGGTAATACCACGTTCTTTTTCGATGTCGTTCGAATCCATGACGCGCTCTTCAGCTTCACCACGAGATTCAAGCGTACCCGATTGTTGTAATAGCTTATCAACCAAGGTGGTTTTACCGTGGTCAACGTGCGCGATAATCGCGATATTTCTTAATTTATCGATTTTAGTTGTGGTCATGGAATTCTATTCACTTATGTAAGACATCCAGACATTGGATGAATTTGATTAAAAAAACGGTCGTAAATGTACCAGATCTTACGCCAAACCCCTAGGAATATTCACGCCAAAATGATAATAGTTGATTAAAAATAGCTCACTTTGATGGATGGCGTGCTAATTCAACATAAAAGATAGGACGATAAACTAAATGTTACCCCCTTCACATTGTCGATTCATCGTGGCTATTTTTATATGTTTCTCAGCTTAATTTACTGTACAATCACGCACAAAATTAATACCTTGCTAGATACACAACCGCAAAACATTCACTTAAACCACATTCTTACTTATTAATATTACGACTTTTGTAATGCTCCAGTTTTATAAATATTATGGTAAGGAATATTAGTGGCGATTTTTATCTCTATCTGTTTAGTTTTATTTTCCACCTGGATGATAGCCAAGGTTTGTGATGGCTTTGAAGCCGCCGCAGACCATCTTGGTCGCAACATGTCAGAAGGTGTAAAAGGTGCGACTATCAATGCGATTGGTAGCTCAATGCCCGAGCTATGCGCCACCATGGTATTTCTCTTTCTCTTTAACGATACCGGCGGTTTTGCAGGTGGCATAGCTACCACAGCAGGTAGTGCCGTTTTTAATACCATGATCATCCCTGCCGTGAGTATTCTTACCGCCATAAAAATATTTAAACTCTCTGCAGTTAACGTCTCCAAAAAAGTCATTTTGCGTGATGGTATCGCTCTTATTACCATTGAATTAATTCTGATCGTAACCATTGGTGAGCATTTAACTTGGTGGCATGGCTTAATGTTAATGTCACTTTATATTATTTACATCGCTTACATGCTTACCAATATGAAAAAATCGCATCACGCAGAGTATTCTATTGCAGAGGCAGAGGAAGAAGAACAAGATAAAGTAAGCTCTGAAAATGCCTTAATGTCATGGCTAACACTTGATCTTGAAAATGCCGTAATCGGTGAAAGGAAAACCACCAATCAAAACGCTTGGGCTTTATTAATTGTCTCCACCTTTTTTATTGCTCTATCTTGTTACCTTCTAGTACTTGGCTGTGAACTTTTAGGCCACGAGTTAGGGTTAAAATCTTACTTTGTCGCAGTCATTATTGCCGCGGCTGCCAGCAGTGTTCCTGACACTATTTTATCGGTACGCGATGCCAAAAAAGGCAATTATGATGATGCCGTTTCAAATGCACTGGGCAGCAATATCTTTGATATCTGTTTTGCATTAGGGTTGCCATTATTTTTATATACCATCATTAATGGTCCTATCTTTATGCCAATAGATATGGTCGATAATGTCGGTGAACTACGAGTGTTACTACTCTTACTGACCATTGCCGCGTTCATCCTGTTTTACTTTGGTAAAGCGTTAGGAAAAGCAAAAGCCTATACCTTAATTGGGCTATATATCTTTTTTGCCGCCTACATTATCTCAAAAGCCTATGATCTTGCTTGGGTTCAACCTATTACGGCCTTACTCAAGCACATGTTGCACACAATGCAATTGCCCTTTGCGTAACTCCAACGCCATATTAATGGGTAAAAAATCAAACTTATCGCTTACTGTAAATTCAAATGGTTAACACTTAAATCGACAGGTTTATCAAAAATAGATTTGCCTCATTGACAAACGATCAAATTCTCGGCTGAATGGTGGGGTAATAGGTTTGCTGTATCAATATGATGCAATGCAACATTCGATTGCACTAAAATGATCCCCACAGGTTCCATTATGGTGCAATAGCTTATTGGCATCATACCCACCCACACCTATCACTCTGAATTTAAAGGATTTAATTTTTTGGCATGATTTTAGCTTATACAAATACATTGATTATAGTTTCGCGATAGCGGTTTTAATCAATAGCTTTAGTTATTAGTTAAAGCGATTCACTATCGCGAACCCATTATTGCCTTATTGCCCAAGTAGATACTTCTACTTGAATAGCATTTATAACACCGGAGGTTATCCAAGATGTCAGTTGAAAACGTACTCTCTCTGATCACTGAAAACGAAGTTAAGTTTGTTGATCTGCGCTTTACCGATACAAAAGGTAAAGAGCAGCATATCTCAATTCCTGCCCACCAAGTAGACGCTGACTTCTTTGAAGATGGCAAGATGTTCGATGGTTCATCAGTTGCAGGTTGGAAAGGCATTAACGAATCTGACATGGTTATGATGCCTGACGCAGCAAGCGCGGTATTAGACCCATTCACTGAAGATTCAACCTTAAATATCCGCTGTGATATTCTTGAACCAGCAACTATGCAAGGCTACGATCGTGATCCACGTTCAATCGCTAAACGTGCAGAAGACCATATGCGTGCAGCGGGATTTGCTGACACCGTTCTTGTCGGTCCAGAACCAGAATTCTTCTTATTTGATGACGTTAAATACGGTAACGATATTTCAGGCGCATTCTTTAAGCTTGATGATGTAGAAGCGGCTTGGAATACTGGTACTGAATACGAGGGTGGTAACAAAGGTCACCGTCCTGGCGTTAAAGGCGGTTATTTCCCAGTGGCACCAGTAGATTCATCTCAAGATATTCGTTCTGCTATGTGTTTAATCATGGAAGAAATGGGGCTTGTGGTTGAAGCGCATCACCATGAAGTGGCAACAGCGGGTCAAAACGAAATCGCCACTCGCTTTAATACCCTAACGGAAAAAGCCGATGAGATTCAAATTTACAAGTATGTGGTTCACAACGTAGCGCATGCTTACGGCAAAACCGCGACTTTCATGCCTAAACCATTAGTTGGCGACAACGGTTCTGGTATGCACGTTCACATGTCTCTTGCTAAAGATGGTGTTAACCTATTTGCTGGCGATAAGTACGGCGGCCTATCTGAAATGGCGCTTTACTACATTGGCGGTATTATCAAGCATGCGCGTGCAATCAATGCCTTTGCTAACCCGGCAACTAACTCGTACAAACGTCTGGTTCCAGGATTTGAAGCACCGGTAATGTTGGCATACTCGGCGCGTAACCGTTCAGCGTCTATCCGTATTCCAGTGGTACCAAGCCCGAAAGCTCGCCGTATCGAAGCTCGCTTCCCTGATCCAGCAGCGAATCCATACCTAGCCTTCGCTTGTCTACTGATGGCAGGCCTAGATGGTATTAAAAACAAGATCCACCCTGGCGATGCGATGGATAAAGATTTATACGACTTACCAGCAGAAGAAGCAGCTGAGATCCCGAAAGTGGCAGAGTCGCTAGAAATAGCACTAAAAGCACTAGACGAAGATCGTGAGTTCTTAACCACTGGTGGCGTATTCTCTGATGATTTCATTGATTCTTATATCGCACTGAAATCTAAAGATGTTGAGCGCGTTAACATGGCGACTCACCCACTTGAGTTTGAATTGTACTACTCAGTATAATTTTTAGTAAATTCGCTTAATTTAAAGCGCGTTTATGCACTCAAATTTTACGCTGTAACTGTGTAAAAAAGACAAAAAATTTAGGCTCGCCTCTCAGGTGGGCCTTTTTTTGGTTGTGAGGAAAAGTACAATCGTTAAGCTAAAAGAAACGGTCTCAAGTCTTGTTGTTTTATATCGATCTCCATTGATATTAGTCTTTCAGATCCTGAAGCGTTCAGCGCCTAGTTAAAATGACAGGAATCAAAATATGAAATTTTCGCCGCTACTACTCATATTCTTAATTGCGCCACTTTCTCATGCCAATGAAATCTATAAATGGACCGATAGCAAAGGCGTCATGCACCTCAGTGATACCCCGCCACCCAAGTCAATCACGAGTAAAAATAAAGAAAAATTAGTCCTACCAGAGGTAAAGAATAGAGCGCCTTCATCGGGAGAGGATGATGGAAACAATACCGCAACCAAGACTTCAGATTCCGTCACAACGGATCAAACCGCTAGCGTGAAAACAGATGATAGCGCAGCGTCATTATCCGCAGATGAGCAAGTTACTGAAATAGCCAGCAGCGAGAAAAAAGCCGATTATAAAGATATAACGGTTGATATCGAAAGCCCAAGCAATGATGAAACATTAAGAAGCAGCCGCGGCTTAATGACCATACAAACCAGCTTGAACCGTAAATTAGGTATTGGAGAGCGATTACAATTAGTCTTTGATGGCACCCCTTATGGCGCACCACAAACCCAAAAGTACTGGGAGTTAAAAGGGGTTGAGCGTGGTGAACATAGTTTAAAAGTACAGGTTGTTCAAAGCGGCAAGGTTATTGCATCATCTTCAGTTGTCACGGTGTTTTTGCATAAAACATCGGTCAAATAGCGGCATTATCGGAGTCATTTAGCAGTTTTATTTGTACTGATTTTTATCATGCCTCATACTGGAGCTTCCAGTGCACCGTATTGGTGCATTGAAAAATGAGTGCACGATAATGCCCCAAGCAGAAAACAATGAATCACTTGCTGTCGCTATTCTTGGTAATCTGGTGACGGCCACTTTTTTACTGGATGACAAACTGATCATTCATTATGCCAACACCTCTGCAGAGCAATTATTTTCCCAAAGTGCCAAACGCTTACAAGGCTCGCCCCTTTCAAGTTTGATACAACATGCTTCGATGGATTTAGCGCTATTTACCCAACTATTGCAAACAGGGCAAAGTATTACCGACAGTGACGTGACCTTTGTTATCAATGCCAAACCTATGATGCTCGAAGTCACCGCCAGTCCACTTTCACTTAAAGAGGCGCCATTTGGCTCCAAGTTAATGTTGCTGGTTGAGATCCGAAAAATAGATTCGCAACGACGTTTAAGCCAAGAGCTAAACCAACATGCCCAACAACAAGCGGCTAAATTATTAGTGCGCGGCCTCGCCCATGAAATTAAAAATCCACTAGGCGGATTACGCGGCGCCGCTCAACTGCTGAGTCGCATGCTGCCCGATCCCAGCTTAAATGAATACACCCAAATCATTATTGAACAAGCAGATCGCTTGCGCGCACTCGTTGATCGACTACTAGGGCCACAAAAGCCCGGTAAAAAAACTACCGAAAATCTCCATTTAGTGATCGAGAAAGCACGCCAATTAGTCGAATTGGAATTTGGCAGTCAAATCGTAATTGAACGCGATTACGACCCCAGCATGCCACCAATCATCATGGATGCAGATCAAGTAGAGCAAGCCTTACTAAATATTGTCAGTAATGCAGCACAAATTCTTTCTCACCAACCAGATGGAAAAATTACCATTCGCACTCGTACCGTGTATCAAGCCAATATTCATGGTCACAGGCACAAATTAGTCGCCAGAATTGAGATCATGGATAACGGCCCAGGTATTGCGAATAAACTTCAAGACACCTTGTTTTATCCTATGGTCAGCGGTCGCGAAGGAGGCACTGGCTTAGGGTTATCCATATCACAAAATATAATCGACCAGCATCAAGGTAAAATTGACGTTGAAAGCTGGCCTGGACACACCATTTTTAGTATTTATTTACCAATCCAAACCGCATAGTCATTATGCGCAGTTATTGGTACTTGCAAAGGGAAATAGATAATGAGTAAAGGATTCGTATGGGTGGTAGATGATGACAGTTCTATCCGCTGGGTTTTAGAGAAAACATTATCATCAGCCAATATTCAATGTGAAACATTCGCTGACGCCGAAAGTGTGCTTGCCAGCCTAGAGCGAGAAACACCGGATGTTTTAATTTCAGATATTCGCATGCCAGGTATGGACGGACTCACTTTACTGAATCAAATCCAAACCAGTCATCCTGACTTACCCGTCATTATTATGACCGCACATTCCGATCTCGATGCGGCGGTCAATGCTTATCAAAAAGGGGCTTTTGAATATCTACCCAAGCCATTTGATATTGATGAAACACTGACCTTAGTCGAACGTGCTATTGCTCATAGCCATGAACAGCACACGGCCACCACAGCAGAAAACCAAGTACCAGATGCGGTACCAGAAATTCTTGGTGAAGCACCCGCGATGCAAGAAGTGTTTAGAGCAATTGGTCGCCTCTCTCGATCGTCCATTTCAGTCTTAATCAATGGTGAATCCGGCACTGGTAAAGAGTTGGTCGCTCACGCCTTGCACCGTCATAGCCCACGCAGCAAAAATCCTTTTATTGCCTTAAATATGGCCGCCATCCCAAAAGATTTGATTGAATCAGAATTATTTGGCCATGAAAAAGGCGCATTTACCGGTGCCAATACGGTACGCCAAGGTCGTTTCGAACAAGCCAATGGTGGCACACTTTTCTTAGATGAAATTGGTGATATGCCACTGGATATTCAGACCCGTCTATTACGCGTACTGGCTGACGGACAATTCTACCGCGTTGGTGGACATGCCCCTGTTAGTGTTGATGTGCGGATCATTGCCGCCACCCATCAAAATTTAGAAAAGTTAGTCAATGACGGCGGTTTTCGTGAAGATTTATTCCATCGCCTCAACGTGATCCGAGTGCATATTCCAGCACTAAGAGAGCGTCGCCAAGACATTGAAAAACTAGCCGCTCATTTTTTATCTCGTGCAGCCAAAGAGTTAGAGGTTGACGTTAAAACACTACATCCAACCACCATTGAAACCTTGAGTCAGTTGACATGGCCGGGAAATGTCCGTCAATTAGAAAACATTTGTCGTTGGTTAACCGTAATGGCCAGTGGTAGCGAGGTATTACCAGCCGATCTGCCCAATGAATTAATCACCACCAATCCATTACCTTTAGACGCAAGTCCGCAAGGTTCTTGGCAGCAACAATTAGAGATCTGGGCGCAACAAACTTTGACTGCAGGAAAGTCCGATCTACTCACCATTGCACAACCGGAATTTGAGCGAATTTTATTAAACGCAGCCCTCACTCACACCAATGGTCATAAGCAAGATGCGGCTAAATTACTTGGCTGGGGACGTAATACTCTGACTCGAAAATTAAAAGAGCTAGAAAATTAAAAGAGCTAGAAAATTAAAACTAATCAAAAACTAACATCCGCTGAACTAAACAGCCATAGCTCAGCGTTGATATCAGATGTTAATAGCTAGCGAATAACCATATTAAATTTGAATTTTTTCTTCACTAGTTATCGATAAATAACAGATTGATTATTGAGGCAAATATAAACTCATGCTTACATGTCAATTTTCTGACAAAAAGCCAATTGGACATAGTTTCATTTACCTATTGTGGTGTATGATTGTTGAACTATTCCCTTTTGCTTTTTTGGATTTTCATGACCAAGCGATATTTATCTTTACGCACTGCGGTTATTCTCCCTTTCACCTTAGTGCTGATTGCCACTATTAGTATTATTACCGTGGTGCAAAAGATTACCAATGAAAATATGCTCCAAGAAATCAGTCAAAAACAACTGACCAATATCTCGCAGAATATCAGTTCCAATCTTACTGGCTTTCTTCTCGCGCCTTTCAAAGTCAGCATAGCCGTAAGTGATGCGATTGTTTACAACAACATTTATGATCCTAACAATACTTCTCAGCTAACTGATTTTATGCGCTTTACTTATCTCAGTCTAGAAAGCCACATGCCACAGTTAGACGCATTAAGTTTTGGTGGAGAAATTGGTGGACAATACATTGGTATGCGCCGTGAAAAAGGCCACCATTTTTCTTTAATGAAGAAAGATAATAATACCGATGGTTACTTGCTGTTGTATAAAGGTGAAACGGAAGCTTCTGGCATCCGAGGAAAAATCCCACACTATACGCCACAAATTCGCCCTTGGTATGCTCCGGTAGACAAAAGTCGTAAACCAATGTGGTCTGAACCTTATACCAACAATGACGAACGCCAAGAAATCACCCTATCGGCACAAACCCCAGTGTTAAAAGGTAAGCAACTGATCGGTGTACTTACTGCTGATATAAAGCTCACCACATTCGATCGCTTCTTAACCGAGCAGAAAAAACAAAATAATGCCTCAGTGTTTATTTTTGACCAAAATCAACGCCTGATCGCACACTCTGATACCAATAACCCCATTTTATCCTCAAACGAACCCAAAACATCACGTAATAATCCACTGTCTATCACCGGCAGTCGAATTTCAATCACCGAAAGTGTCGATCCTATTATTCGTAAAACCGCACAAAAAATTATTGGTTTAACCCATGCAGAAATAGACAACCACGCCTTCTCTTTCATTCTTGGTTCTGAGCGATATTTTAGCTACCTCACCCCATACACCGATGAACATGGCTTAACTTGGTATATTTCAGTTACCTTGCCAGAGTCTGAGTTGCTTGGCCAGTTACCCTATCAACAGCAACAGGCTCTATTATTTGGCTTATTGGCTTGCCTGTTTACCGCGGGAATTGGCTTTGTGGTATTCAACCGTATTACCTCACCAATTAAAAAAACCGCCAATGCTGCGCGTGAGTTAGCATTAGGTCATTGGAGCACTCGAATTCCAGATAATGGTTTTATCCGTGAAACCTCTATGCTGGTAAAGTCTTTTAATGATATGGCGCAAAACCTACGTACTTCATTTAGCGAACTGAGAAAGCAGTTAATTTATGATTCATTAACCCAACTGTATAGCCGTCAGGGCTTAATTGAAGAGTGCAGCCATAACAACATCTCCGCTCAAGGTATGTTAGTGGTGATTGGGGTAGAAAAATTCCGAGCTATAAATGACAGTCTTGGCCATGTACGTGGTGATCAAGTGTTAGTCATCATTAGTGAGCGTCTAAAATCGCTATTGCCTGATAACTATTTATTAGCACGAGTTTCCGGTGATGAGTTTGCAATTTATGCTCCCGAATTGTCATCATCTGAGCAAGCCGACAAGTTTATTACTCAAATAAAACAACAATTTGTTTCACCGATTAAGATTCATTCTGAACTAGTTCTAATCAACGCTGTGATAGGTTCAACCCAAGTCATCGCTGACGATGGTATCGAAAATAGCCTGCGCAATGCCAGTATCGCACTAAGTTACGCTAAGAAAGAACCCATTCGTTACTCCGCTTACTTACCTGAGATGGCGGATGCTTCACTTAAGCGAACTCAAACTATCGCTCTGATCACGCAAGCCATTAAAAATGATGAGTTTATTCCGTTCTACCAACCTTTGGTGGATTTGCAAACCAAGAAAATTATCGGCGCAGAAGCCTTAGCGCGCTGGTTATCGCCAACGAAAGGTATTATTCCACCTAATGATTTTATTAGCATCGCGGAGGAATACGGCCTTATTCATCAGATTGGTCATCAAATCCTACTAAAATCATGCATTGATACTCAACAAGCGATTGAAAGCGGTCATTGGGATAAAGAGTTCCATCTGCATGTTAATGTGTCGGTGACCCAATTATTGCTACCAAGCTTTATTGACAGCCTACAATCAATCTTAAAAGAAAGTAAAATTGCGGCTCACAATCTCACATTAGAAGTGACAGAGTCCAACATTGTCAACAATGACGTAGTGATTAAAGAAAACTTACGCGCGATTTGTGCGCTGGGAATTAGCATTGCGATTGATGACTTTGGTACTGGTTATTCGTCTTTAGCCTATTTACAGAAAATGCATTTTGATTGCTTGAAAATCGATCGCTCATTCACCAATACCTTAACCGCAGATAATGCGGATTCCTCTATTGTGGCCGCGATTTTAACTATAACCAAGGAGTTAGATATTGTGGTGTTGTCGGAAGGTGTCGAAACCGAAGAGCAAGCCAAAATATTGACTGACTTAGGTTGCCAACAAGCGCAAGGTTACCTCTATGGTCGCCCAGTACCATTAGAGCAATGGCCAGACAATATTGATGTATCGCACCTTAGTTGATCGGTCATCAATCCTGTGATTTATAGTTAAAAAGTGTGTTTTTCTGATATTTAGAGATGTTAATCGCCCTACATTTTGAACCAATATTGTTCATTCCGAAAAGACGTTTAAACAGTCCATGGGCACTTGAGAAAGAACATCCATGCTCTTTGACACTGTTCCCCATCAACAATTTGGATAGAAGTACTTAATGAGTCAATATCAATAAACATCAAGCATAAAAACGACCATTCTCGGTCGCTTTTTTATGTCTCGGATTTACCTTAAATCACGCGTGAGAACTGCTGCTGACGGGCTTTATTACGTAAATACTTATCAAAGCACATGCAAATATTACGGATCAGTAAACGACCGCGTAAGGTCACTGAAATGATACCGTCTTTATTTTCCACTAGCCCATCATTAACAAAAGTCTGTAGTAGCTTTAAGTCTTCAGCAAAGTACTGCTCAAAGTTAAGCCCAAATTGAGACTCAATCACTTTGGTATCCAATGTAAAGTTGCAAATCAATTGCTTGATCACCTCACGGCGGATCAAATCATCATTGTCTAGCCCAACCCCACGCCATAATGCATGACGTTGATAATCTAATTGGGCGTAGTATTTTTTCAACTCTTTTTGGTTTTGTGCATAGCTGTCACCCACCATAGAAATCGCCGACACCCCAAAGCCAATTAAATCACAATCACCTTGAGTGGTGTAACCTTGGAAGTTACGATGCAAAATACCTTCACGCTGCGCCACCGCTAATTCATCATCCGGCAGAGCAAAGTGATCCATACCAATAAACTGATAACTGGCATCGGTTAAGGTTTTAATCGTGTATTGCAGAATTTCCATTTTTTGTTCAGCGCTTGGTAGCCATTCTTCTTTCAATTTCGCTTGTGCAGCAAACAAAGCCGGCATGTGGGCGTAATTAAAAATAGATAAACGACCCGGCTGCATCGCCAAGACTTTTTCAAGTGTATTGGAGAACGTAGCAAGCGTTTGTTTTGGCAGGCCATAAATCAAATCTAGGTTAGTCGAACGGAAACCCAACTCTTTAGCACGTGCCACCATGGCGACAATAAAATCTTCGTCTTGCTCACGGTTAACCAGAACTTGAACTTCTTTATTGAAATCTTGCACCCCAATACTTAAGCGGTTAAAGCCTTCGCTTCTTAAGTGATCCAACATATCCAGTTCAATTTCACGCGGGTCAACTTCAATGCTTATTTCAGCATCAGCAGTAAAGCTAAACTCGCCGCGGATCGCAGTCATAATGCACGTCATTTGGACTTTAGTCAGGAAGGTTGGTGTTCCGCCACCAAAATGCAATTGCGTCACCTGGCGTTGATTAATCAAAGGTGCGCGTTGGCGGATTTCGTGGATGAGCACTTGCAAGTAATCATCGGCTTTATGCTGATGACGAGTGATCACTTTATTACACCCACAGTAATAGCAAAGCTTGTGACAAAATGGGATATGGATATAAAGCGATAATGGGCGGTCTGGGTATTGGCCACACGCCATATCAAGATCCGAAATCGTAAAGGCTTCGTGGAATTCCAGAGCAGTTGGGTAAGAGGTGTATCGAGGGCCGGAATAGTTATACTTTTCCAACATAGCCTGATCCCAAACAATTTGCTCTTTTGACATGATAATTTCCACTTATAAAACTAAACTAAGGATTGATTGAATGCCTGTGAGAACCGCGATGGCCGTAAGGCAGATATAGCGTACTGCTAATCAGTGATGATGAATATACCACCAAAGGTTAGCTTGCCCTATCTGAGCAAAAAATGAATGCCATCCATTTCAAAATAGTGAGATCTAGATCACTTTTATATCAATTTTGTTATTTAACGGTTGGATATTTTGTTTGAGTTGACCCAGTTCGGTTAACACGGTTTCAGTTAAGCGTGATTCTGCTTTTTGGCGGGCGAGAGTTTGCTTCATTCGATCTTTCTTATCTAACGCTTGACGATCATCGCCACGCGCCATGTCTTTCACGACTTGATAGAGTTCATTAATTGCCGGGTAGTCGACGGCAAAATCGACCCGATCATCACCTTGCACATAATCCATAATGCACACCACTCGGATCACGATTTCAGCTAAATCACATTGCTGTTGAACCCCCGCCATACACAAGGTATGTACATTCTCAAAAATATTCGCATTACGCTGATCGATCGCGTGTTGCTGCTGAATTTGGATAAGCTGCTTTTGTTTTTTCAGTTGCATCAATAAAAATCCGGCATAACTTGCCAGCCCAATAATAATAATCGCCCCTACAAACGCGAAAAGTGCAGTCGACATGGCATCCCTCTACTTTTATTGACTAAAAATACGATAACTAAAAAACTTAAAAAAAAAGGCACTAACATCCTGACCTTATTGATCGATCAGAATGTTAATGCCGATTGTAGCGATTATTTAAAATCGTTCAAATTTAGGTTTTCAAATTGCGCTAACAAGTCATCATCAGAAGCCGGCTTTTTGGCTGCTTTCTTGGTTGGGATGATAACCTCTGCCTCTTCTTGTTGCGGCTCGGGCTCAATAATCTCTTCTTCATCATCGTAAATACCCAGTTGCTTCATCAAGATTTCTAGACGATCTAATTTTTCATCAACAAACTTTTGCAAACCTGCGCCTAGTTTATCGCCATTTTCTAAACGGTCGATCAGCACATTTAATTGAGCATCATTTTGAATTGCTTCAAGCTCTTGCTCGGCATTCAGTTTACGCTGCTGCTTTGATGGTTTCGCTTTCACTTCGACGACCAAAGGAATGGCTTTTTTACTGCCGTGACGCGGATCTTTAACTTGACCTAAACCGGTATGTTGTTTTTTCTGCTCGGTATCCGCATGACGGCTACCGGTTTTTAAACCTTTACGCTTATTCACACGTTTACGCAGGCGACCTTCAACATTCGATTCGCTGCGATTGCGAGTCACCATTAATTCTTCACTGCCCGTTGAACCAGGCTTTCTAGCTTTTTTGTTGCGAGACATTATTCAATTTCCTCTAAGAAATCACTACGTTAACTCTAACGTGAGTTTTCTCAGTAACATGACATCATTGCCAATAATTTCAAATTGCCGATGGCGAGATCTGACACTATTGAACGCGATAAAACTGGGTGCTTACGCACTGTGGATGAGTAATTATAGACCCAAAATAAAATGGGACATGCTGCACTCTCCATTAAGGATGCGCAAGATAGCAGAAATGCGCTAAATAGTGGAGTTTTATTAAGCGATCGAGCTAAAAATTCATGATCCCAAAACGCAAAAATCCCCAGGCAGTTACTCGCCTGAGGACTAATTTTTTGCTTAATAAAACACTTAACTCGATTTAGCAGCCATCAGAGGTGGTTAAAAGCGATTAGTGCAAACCGCCTACATACTTGGATAAAATTTCGATCTGCTCATCGGTTAAGTTTTTCGAGATATCTTGCATCATCGAATTCATATCATTGCTACGCGCACCAGAACGGAAATGCTCTAATTGCAGTTTGACGTAATCAGCTTGTTGGCCGGCAATCTTAGGAAAGCCACCTAATTCCATACCGTGTCCACGAGGACCATGACATGCACTACAAGCGGTAAGCTCCTTTCCTGGCTCTCCGGCAAAATAAAGCGCTTTACCTTTAGCCGCCACATCTTCTGGGGTTGAGCCTTCTTTGATTGGCAGAGAAGCATAATAAGCGGATAGATCGGCAATATCTTGATCGCTCAATGGCATTGCCATGGCGCTCATTACTGGATCATATCGACCTTGCTTACCACCACTGGTCATACCGAGTTTTAAATCATGCATTTGCTTTTCAAGATACTTAACATGCTGTCCGGCTAATTTCGGATATTGCGTGATCACGCTATTACCATCCGCACCATGACATGCTGCACAAGTCGCTGATTTTTCTTTACCAGCGTCGACATTGCCTTGCGCCCAAACCGAGCAACTAGCAACCAAGCCTAAAATGAGTACTAATTTATTCATGATATTCCATTATAATTATTCAGCTTCCATTACCACGATAGTTACACGTTCATGGTACACTACGTCCAGTCTTGTCGCTGACAAGTAAACCAATTGTACACAATTATACATAAAAGCAATCATTCCTCTACAAAAGTGGAGATGGAGTTAACAATTATGGAAAAAATCCATTATCAAAATACCCACTTTATAACGAGTGCACCCGATATTCGTCACCTACCTGATGATGAAGGTATCGAAGTTGCTTTTGCTGGTCGCTCTAATGCCGGTAAATCAAGCGCATTAAATCGTCTCACCAATCAAAAAAACTTGGCTAAAACCAGTAAGACCCCTGGTCGTACTCAGTTGATTAACTTGTTTAAAGTGACAGAAAACTGCCACATTGTCGATTTGCCTGGTTATGGTTTTGCTCAAGTACCAGTCGAGTTAAAAAAGAAATGGCAAAAATCACTCGGTGAATACCTACAAAAGCGTGAATGCTTAAAAGGCCTAGTGGTATTGATGGATATCCGTCACCCAATGAAAGATCTCGATCAACAACTTATTTATTGGGCGGTTGAGGTGAATATTCCGGTACAAGTACTGCTCACCAAAGCCGACAAGCTCAAGCAAGGCCCACGCAAGGCGCAATTGCTAAAAATCCGTGAAGCTTCAATGGCGTTCTGTGGTGATGTACAAGTCGATGTATTCTCTTCCATGAAAGGCATCGGTGTGGATCAACTGCGTAATAAACTCGACGCTTGGTTTGCGCCAGCAGTAATGAGCGAAGAAATGCTTGAGCAATTACATCGTGATGAACTTGCAGCTCAATTTGCCGAAGAAGATGACGAGTTAGCCCCACAAGATCCCCATGACGCTTAATCGCTAGCAATGAATATGGATTATATTAAGCAGCCTTAAAGGCTGCTTTTTTCGTTTTATACCAATTCAACTTAATACCTACTCAACTTAATACCTGCTCAAGTTGAATCCGCCGAAAAGACGCTGTCCCATCCTGGTCGCTTGAGAAAAAGCCGTCCATGGCCTTTTACACTTTTCTCTGCATCCAATTTTTATCGGTCATAAAATTACTGGAACTAGGGGCTGTTGATCTTTCGTGGTTGTTTTTGCTGCGAATTGTTGGATTTTCATACAAGGAAGAGGCTTTGTGGTGTAGCTTGCTACACGAAAAGCCAATGACGAAGTAGAAAAGTCCAACAAACGCAGCCCGAAGGATTCGGCTAAAAGCCTTTTACTCTTCGTTAAGTCTCATTTACTTAGAATAACTAGGCTTCAATCGACTTGCCTCGATTAAAAGGCTTTTATCTCGAACAAAATTTAATCACGAAAGATCAACAGCCCCTAGTATTAATACCTTTCAGATAAAAGAAATCCCCAAAAGGTGGCGACCAATGGGGAAAGGAAGAGAAAGGAGGTTTCCATATGTTTTATTATGCTTAAAGTTTTTACCATGCAGGGCAAAAATACAAGTTACTCAATTTTCACTCTTTCCATTCACCGCTAAATACCCGCTTTTCTATCCGCTTATTTTCGCCGTTACATGCAAATTGCATTAAAATTGAGACCTTTGCTATGATCTTGTTTTTACTTAAAAATTAATTTGATAGTGGTCTTATTTTTCTGTTATTTAATAACAAAAAAGTAAATAGCATTAATGCGATGATAAGTGACACCAAAACGATAGTCGCCAGTGATTAACAACATGAGACAATCAATAATGATGAGCTCGCGATAAAACACCATCGAGATAAATATCATATTTTAACCATTTAAAAACAATGATTTATTTGTTCCAGCCAAATTTAAAGCAAAAAAAACGCCCCAGTCAAATCTGACTGAAGCGGCTTAAAAACAGCTAAATCCAATAACGTGAAACAAAAGGTCTAAAAGATAGAACATCTTACCTTTGTACCCTACAACGATTAATTTACCGTAATTATGCTCAAATTCAAAGCTATTTATGTAATTAATTTTCATCTTTTTTGTTAAAATAACGATAAATAAAAACCGTTGATGACTTTATTTTAGAGTCAAAAAAGCCACTGCGTGAGATAGCTCTCTGTTTCTATGTAACAAATAGCGACATTGGCTTAGTGGGCTTGATCCCAGTTGTCTCCATGATCAAATTCTGCAATTAATGGCACTTTCAACTCAACCGCCGACTCCATTAATTGTTGTATTTTTACTTCAATTGCCGCCAACGCCGTTTCTTTGACTTCAAACACCAATTCATCGTGTACTTGCATCAACAATTTCACCTCATCGTTGCCTTCCGCTTCAATCCACTGCGCTACTACTAACATCGCTTTTTTAATGATATCTGCAGCGGTGCCTTGCATTGGCGCATTGATCGCGGCGCGTTCTGCCGCTTTACGGCGCATGCCATTGCTCGATTTAATTTCAGGCAGATGTAAACGACGACCTAGAATAGTTTCAACATAGCCTTGCGCGGTGGCTTGTGAGCGAGTGTCTTCCATATATTGCATTACACCAGGGTAGCGCTCGAAATACACATCCATATATTGCTGCGCTTCGCCACGCGAGATCCCTAATTGTTTCGCCAGACCAAACGCGCTCATGCCATAAATCAAACCAAAGTTGACCGCTTTGGCTTGACGACGTTGTTCCGATGTTACTTGTTCGATAGTGACATTCATCACTTCTGCTGCGGTAGCCGAGTGAATATCTTTGCCTTGCGAGAAGGCTTCCAGCAAGGCTTTATCGCCAGAAAGGTGCGCCATAATACGCAATTCAATTTGCGAGTAATCGACCGCCAGAATTTTCCAACCATGTGGTGCAATGAAAGCTTGGCGAATACGACGTCCTTCTTCATTGCGGATCGGAATATTTTGTAAGTTAGGATCGGTCGAGGATAAACGTCCAGTGGCAGTCACCGCTTGATGATACGAGGTATGAACTCGACCAGTTTGCGGATTGATCATCTTCGGCAATTTATCGGTGTAAGTGGTTTTTAACTTAGCTAAGCTACGATGCTCTAGAATAAGTTTTGGCAATGGGTAATCTAACGCTAACTCTTGCAGCACTTCTTCATTGGTTGAAGGCGCGCCAGATGGGGTTTTCTTCACCACTGGTAGTCCCATTTTTTCAAATAAGATCGCTTGTAATTGTTTTGGTGAGCTTAAGTTAAACTCTTGCTCGGCCACGTCAAATGCCTTGGCTTGCAACTCATCTAAACGGGCAGCAATTTCTTGTGATTGAGCATTAAGTAGCATGTCGTCAATCATCACACCAGTGCGTTCGATTTTTGAGATCACCGGCACCAATGGCACTTCGATGTCTTTATAAATCGACAGCAGCTTTGGATCTTGCTGTAGCGCTGCCTGTAAACGGTTATGCAAACGCAAGGTTACATCCGCATCTTCTGCCGCGTATGGGCCACAATCTTCAATCGCTAGCTGATTAAAGGTTAATTGTTTTTTTCCTTTGCCCGCTAACGATTCAAATGAAATACAGCTATGTTGCAAGAAACGTAAGGCCAAGCTATCCATATCATGCTTGCCGCCCACGCTATTAAACACATAAGACGCCAACATGGTATCAAATTCGATGCCTTGCATTTCAATATCATAACGCGCCAAGACGCTCATATCGTATTTTAGATTCTGACCAACTTTGGCTTGTTTAGGATCTTCGAGGATCGGCTTAAGTTGCTCTAGCACCCAATCGCGATCAAGTTGTTGCGGAGCATCTAAATAATCATGCGCAACTGGCACATAAGCAGCCACGCCTTCTTCAGTGGCAAAAGATAAACCGACTAAGTTTGCCACCATGTAATCTAGGCTGTCCGTTTCAGTATCAAACGCAAACACCTCACAGGCTTTGAGTTTATCCAGCCATGACAGGAAGGTGTCTTTATCGAAAATAGTCTCATAAGCACTGCGGTCAATATTGGCAGCGCTCATATCAATTTCAAGAGCATCTGCGGTGGTGGCGGCCGTTTTCGTGCTCGCCGATGCGGTCGCTTTGACGCCATCAATAGCGGCAATTTTACCGTCGCCGCCTTCAAGTAATTCATTCAACCATGACTTAAACGTCATCTCGCCAAACAGTTGGATCAATTCATCTTTATTCGGTTCAGTTTTACATAAACTTTCTGGGGTGCAGTCTAGCTCAACATCCAGTTTGATTGTTGCCAGTTGATAAGACATATCGGCGTTTTCTTTATTGTCTTCCAACTTCTTGGCCATGGTTTTTGAGCCACGGAATCCCAACTCGGCAATTTTATCTAAGTTTTGATAGATAGTTTCAATGCTGCCTAAGCCTTGCAATAGCGCCACTGCGGTTTTATTTCCCACCCCAGGAACGCCTGGAATGTTATCGACTTTATCGCCCATTAACGCCAAATAATCGATGATAAGTTCAGGCGGAAGGCCAAATTTTTCAATCACGCCTTTGCGATCCATTACCACGTTAGTCATGGTATTAATTAAGGTCACGTTATCGTCCACCAGCTGCGCCATATCTTTATCACCGGTACTGATCAACACTGGCATTCCGGCTTTCGATGCTTGTGACGCTAACGTGCCAATCACATCATCGGCTTCAACCCCACCCACACAAATTAACGGCAATCCCATCGCGCGAATAATATTGTGCAGAGGCTCAATCTGATCGCGTAATTCATGTGGCATCGACGGACGGTTCGCTTTGTATTCAGAATACATTTCATCGCGGAAGGTTTTGCCCTTGGCATCAAATACCACCGCAAAACGATCAGAAGAAAATTGACGCATCATGCTACGCAACATATTCACCACGCCATACACGGCATTGGTTTGAATATTGCCGTTATTCATACTTTCAGGGTAAGCATGAAAGGCACGATAAAGATAAGAAGAACCATCGATTAAGATCAGGGAGTTGTCAGCAATTGTTGCCATAGGGTTTGATATCCAAGCAAGATGATAAACAAAGAATGAGGCATAGGATGCCACGTCTGACAACTGGGATCTATTATCTCACTCGCTTTATATTCTTTTCTGGCGGCTTAAGTGTCTTCGTTTACTCCCATCGCTGTCACCTTCCTGTGGATAACCTTGTTGTTAACTTTTTGTCGTTATGTTTTTCAATGTCAAGATCTTTACTTGATTTATTTTAAATCGCATTAAATACAATTGGTTAACTTAAGTAGGATCATGTATAAAAAAAACAAACCCTTTGGATCCTTTGTGGAAAACCTTTGATCGACAATAATTATGCTTGAAATTGTCCACTTAATGATGAGATTCATTCAGCGTTAAATTAAGCTTGAAGCTTGTTCAATTTGAATGCGCTGAAAACACGCGGCTTCATCCCTAGGTACTTGAAAAAAGCGCCAGACAAAAAAAAGGCCGACTTTGATAAGTCGGCCATGAGAACCAATACCTAAGTATTTTCTCAAAATACACTGGAAGCAATGTGAGCAATGTCGTGTCTAAAGATTAGTCGCTAGTCTCATTTGGGTGAGAGCTAAATACTTATTCCCTTTGACACGGTTAATAATAATCATTCTCACTTGAGAGTCAACAGTTAAATGCGAAATAATCTCATTTAGATAATCTATCATGCTTTAATTTGTTATATACCCAAGTAATACAATTCGATTTAATATTTGATCAATTTGCATACGCTGAAAAGACGCTGATCCGTCCTTGCTTGCTTGCTTGAGAAAAGACACAGGATTCATTTGGCTATATCGAAAAAAAACCAAGATCAAACGATCTTGGTTTCTATATAGAAGTAGAGGACTACTGCTCTGGCTTTAAGCGCTGGCTTCTAACTCTTGCTGACAAGTCACATTATTTACGCTAGTCAATTTCTTCATTAAGTAGTTCAGCAGCACGCCATACATAGGTACAAATAAGCCCAAACTGATCACTAATTTAACGCTGTAATCGACCAAAGCAATTTCGGTCCAATGTTGCGCCATAAAGGCATCGGTGCTCATATAAAAAGCAATCGAGAAGAAAGCCAAGGTATCGAGTGCATTACCAAATAAAGTCGAACAGGTTGGCGCTATCCACCATTGCTTCATTTGACGCAGACGGTTAAAAACGTGCACATCCATAATTTGGCCAAGCAAGTAAGCCATAAAGCTAGCGATCGCGATACGCGCGACAAATAAGTTAAATATTGCTAATTGAGCCACCCCTTGGAAACTGCCTTGGAAAAATAAAACCGACAATATATAAGAGATAATTAACGCCGGCAGCATCACCCAAAAGATAATTCTTCTTGCCATACCTGCGCCAAAAATACGCACAGTTAAATCAGTAGCTAAGAAAATAAACGGGAAGGTAAATGCGCCCCAAGTGGTATGTAAACCAAATAAGGTAAATGGGATCTGGACTAAGTAGTTACTCGATGCGATCACCACAAGGTGGAAGATCACTAACCAAAACAAGGCTTTATTATTGCCCTTGGCTGAGTTTTGTTGCGCTGTAAATTGTGCAGGCGAAAACGCCGCCTGTTGAGTAGGAGTTTTGTTCGTCATATTGTGACCTTTTTTTAATGTATGGGGGCGAGGGAACCCATAATTCAGTGTTGCCAATGTGGTTGATAATACCAATTCCATAGATTTAATAATCGATCAAATAGGAACTTGAATTGGTATTTCATCTTGAAAGTTGGGCGATTATACCGAAATCACTCTTAGCTGCAAGTGTCGGTTTTTTACGCAAACGTTTACAACGGGTAAAGTAAATCGTGCGATGCTTTAACCGATCCCAATCGCAAACAACTTAGTCAGGTACTGTAATTCTTCACAGCCCGCTTGTGGTGATAACGCTTCTATCCACATGGTTTCGGAATAATGCTCTGCGCGTAGAAACAACTGACAGCCTTCAAAATCGAGCAACCACGAGTGTAAATCTGCATCACTTTGCTTTTCAATAATGGTAGCAGAAAGCACCGATACCAATCTTTCTCCAATCGGTGGGTAAGAGTCAAAATCAAAGCTGGGATTGATCAGAATGATACGCCCTGCTTGTGCATCAAATTCTCGTAAACTAAATGTCGCCATGCTTATCCTTCCCCTACCGTAAGGTGCTCTTGAATCACATCCAAAAAGGCATCGGCGTATTTTTCTAATTTACGCTGACCCACCCCATTCACCGCTAACATCTCACCGTACGAGGTTGGCAAAATATCGGCCATATCCACCAGCGTGGCATCACTAAACACCACATAAGGCGGCAAACCATCTTGATCGGCAATGGTTTTACGCAACTTACGCAGCTTGGCAAACAGCTTTTTATCGTAATTTTTGGTCGCCAGCTTATCATTTTTAGCCGAACGCACTGCGGTATCTAAACGCGGCACCGCCAACTGAAGCGCCATATCACCGCGCAATAATGGTCGTGCTTCTTCGGTTAATTGTAAGGTGGAATTGCGGGTAATATTTTGACTTAACATGCCTTTATGGATCAGCTGGCGCATAATGCTGACCCAGTAATCATGACTGTGCTCTTTACCGATACCGTAAGTGCTGAGCTTATCGTGACCATTTTCGCGAACCCGAATATTTTGCATGCCGCGCAACACTTCCACCACATAGCCAACACCAAACCCTTGATTAACGCGATACACACACGACAGCGCTTTTCTGGCCGCTTCGGTGCCATCAAAGTGCTTAGGAGGATCGAGGCAAATATCGCAGTTACCGCAAGGCTTGTGGCTGTATTCACCAAAGTAGTTGAGCAGCACTTGACGACGACAAGTTTGCGCCTCGGCAAAAGCGCTCATGGCATTGAGTTTATGGCTTTCAACTTGCTTTTGTGAGCCGTCTTCTTTTTCATCTAACATCCGGCGCAACCAACCCATATCGGCGGGATCATAGAGCATCACTGCTTCAGCTGGCAGACCGTCACGACCTGCGCGACCGGTTTCTTGGTAGTAAGATTCAATATTACGCGGGATATCAAAGTGCATCACAAAACGTACGTTCGGTTTGTTGATCCCCATGCCAAATGCCACCGTTGCCACCACCACTTGAATATCATCTTTTTGAAACGCTTCTTGCACATACGCCCGTTCATCGTTATCCATACCGGCATGATAACCCGCGGCGCGAATATGGTTATTGCACAGTTTTTCGGTCACCATTTCGACTTTTTTGCGGCTACCACAATAAATGATGCCGCACTGACCTTTTTGAGTGGCAAGGTAACGGATCACTTGTGACACTGGTTTGTGTTTTTCAAGCAAGGTATAGCGAATATTGGGCCGATCAAAACTGCCTAAATATTCTAAAGGGTGGTTCAATTCCAAGCGTGAAATGATGTCTTTACGAGTGGCTTCATCGGCCGTTGCGGTGAGCGCCATGACCGGAACGTGGGGGAAACGTTGCTTGATCTGTCCAAGTAGCGCGTATTCTCGACGGAAATCATGTCCCCATTGAGAGATACAATGCGCTTCATCGACTGCAATCATACTCAGCGGTAAATGCTCCAAACGTTCGCTAAAATCACGGCTTAGGATGCGTTCTGGCGAGATATACACCATTTTCAGCTGACCGTTGTTCATGCGGTTATACACTTTGATCAGGGTTTCCCGATCCATTGAAGAGTTAATGCATTCTGCCGCCACACCATTGGCTTTCAATTGATCGACTTGGTCTTTCATTAACGAGATCAACGGTGAAATTACGATAGTTAATCCTGAGAATAATAACGCAGGCACTTGGTAACATAACGACTTACCGCCACCGGTTGGCATGATCACTAAGCTGTCTTGTCCGGCTAATACGCTGTCGATAACTTGTTGTTGTCCGATACGATAACTTTGATAACCAAACACATCACGCAAGATTTGAGCGGCATCGGGCGTGCTGGCTTGAACTGAGCTTTGTTGAGAAGACTCTGATGGGGAAGATTCAGCAGTAACAGACGCAGGCATATGATCTCAATACAAGTAAATAAAACACGCTAGACTCAGGATCTAACCAATCTTAATTGGCTAAATGGTCGGCTATTGTAGAGGGGTTTTGATCGGATTGAAACTTTATCATCAACTAACTTAACCTTGGCACTTAGGGGCTGTTGATCTTTCGTGATTAAATTTTGTTCGAGATAAAAGCCTTTAATCGAGGCAAGTCGATTGAAGCCTAGTTATTCTAAGTAAATGAGACTTAACGAAGAGTAAAAGGCTTTTAGCCGAACCCTTCGGGCTGCGTTTGTTGGTCTTTTCTACTTCGTCATCGGCTTTTCGTGTAGCCAGCTACACCACAAAGCCTCTTCCTTGTATAAAAACCCAACAATTCGCAGTAAAAACAACCACGAAAGATCAACAGCCCCTAATAAGCACCGATGATTTTCCTTACCGATAAAAATAAGTTTTTTCATTCGGCATTGCTTTTCATTAGGTTATTCGCTTAACCACTTTTATACTTCCTCTTTATATTAATAAAATGGTAAATAACTCCGTTATGGATGATCAACTAAAACGCACTCAACAAGGCGTACTATTTGCAGTACTGGCCTATATCATGTGGGGCATTGCTCCCATTTATTTTAAAGCGCTCGGCGATGTCTCCCCTTTTGAAATCCTTTGTCATCGTGTGATTTGGTCATTTATTTTTCTAGCGGTACTTTTGTACTTCACCAAAGGTTGGGGGTTAATCAAAACCACGCTTAAATCAAAAACTAAAGTCCTGTATTTGTTAGTTACTTCGGTCACGATTGGGCTGAATTGGCTTATATTCATTTGGGCGATCAGTGTTGATCACATGCTCGACGCGAGTCTCGGTTACTATATTAATCCTTTGTTTAACGTTTTATTGGGGATGATTTTCCTTAATGAACAGCTGCGTAAAATGCAGTGGTTTGCCGTCGCACTTGCCAGCATGGGCGTGTTAGTACAATTGATTGTGTTTGGTTCGGTACCGATCATTGCGATTGGGTTGGCAGTCACATTTGGTATTTATGGCTTATTGCGTAAAAAGGTCAACTTAGACGCATTTACCGGATTATTTATTGAAACCTTAGTGCTACTGCCGGTGGCATTGGCCTATTTGTTTATCTTTGCCGACACCGCCACCAGCCATCTTACCAACAATCATTGGCAGCTTAACGCCCTATTGATTTCTGCCGGTATCGTCACCACTTTACCTTTATTATGTTTTGCCAGTGCCGCAGTGCGATTACGCCTTGCCACATTAGGTTTTATTCAATATATCGGTCCGAGTTTGATGTTCTTGCTGGCTGTATTTGTGTATGGCGAAGCCTTTACTTCCGACAAAATCATTACCTTTGCCTTTATTTGGGCAGCTTTGATTTTATTCACTTGGGATGGCTTAAACAATAATGCCAATAATAAGAAGCAAGCGGCGGCACTAAAACAAACCGCGCCATTAGATGTTGAAGTCACCACAGAAACGTTAGTCCAAGACATCAATAGCGCTGACAAAAACGCCAACCAACAAGGAAAGTAGCATTCAATATGAATGAAGTGAGCATCTTAATCACCTTAGCTACGGTGCATTTTATTGCATTAATGAGCCCAGGCCCCGACTTTGCGCTTATCGTGCAAAACACCAGTCATCACGGGCGAAAAACCGGTCTCACTATTGCGGCAGGGCTATCGGCTGGCATTTTAGTCCACTCGATTTTAAGCATTACTGGTATCAGTTATTTGGTGCAACAACATCCGACCTTGTTTTCGGTAGTGCAAATTTTAGGTGGCAGTTACTTACTGTATTTAGGATTCGGGGCTCTCAAAGGCTTATATCAGGCGAAAAAACATCCCGCAGGTGCAAGTGCGAGCAACAAAGCCAGCCGAGTATTGAGCAACCAAAAACAAGCGTTTTCAAAAGGGTTTATGACCAATATTTTAAACCCGAAGGCGTTGGTGTTTTTTATTAGCTTAATGTCCTCTTTGGTTCCCGCTTCAATGTCGGTCGGGGGAAAAGCCTCCGCGGTGTTTATTTTGTGGTTTTTGGCTTTATTCTGGTTCTCATTATTGGCATGGCTACTTTCAACCAAACGCTTGCAACGTAAATTAGAAGCTTCTGCCCACTATATTGATGGCATTTGTGGGGTAGTTTTCACTTTAATTGGTTGCGCGATCCTGTGGCAAGCCATCTCTCATTTATAACAAAATGGCCATGATGCAGACTTTAGACTAGTAGCTTGTGCGAGATCTCTTACAAACAAGTAAGAACTTCATCATATATGTGCATCAAAAACACCACCCACCAAAGGTAAAGCATTGATACTTAAATGGATTTATATTTAACCCTATAATTCCATATCATTAATGTGAACTGACACCATTGTTCCGAGCTGATATATCCGTAATATTAACTCTGTCGGAAGGATGCTGACAGGAACAGGAAAGACCCAAGGATAGGTCATCTTCAGGATGAAGATTTGGATACTTAGGATTGAGTAACCAGCACGGAGCAAAATGGACATTGAATGGACGCAATCATTACTAGGATGGTAATGACTAAGGATAGACGATGGACACCTCAGGATTGAGGCAAGGATTAAACATCAGGATGATGTAAAGGACACCGCTCAAGGAACAAGTGATGCGCGCTAATTTAGGATAGATTAGCAGGCTAGGATAAGGCCAAGGACACCGCTAGGATGGCGATGAAAAGGAATACGCTGAAGGATACAGCACTGCTATCAAGGATTTGATGCATGGAGCACTACATAGTAGCCGGATTGCTGCGAGTAAGACTATAACCCCGAAGGGCTTCTGCCCCTCGGGGTTTTCTTGTTTTTAGCCACTGACAAACCTTAATTCCCAGCCTTGTTATGCTCTATACAGTTCCATCTCAATTAAGTGGTAATCGCCATTCCACCCAATAATTATACCCATTCGATAAATTTAATGATCGTTCAAAATTGAGTACAGAGAAAAGTGTTAAAGGAAACTCTGTCTTGGCTATCCATAGATCAAAAAAATCGAGACCCAAGCAGTCGCTCAAATCTCGATGTCATTATTGATAGGCACTCTAATTTAGAAACTCATGAGTGATCGCTTATTGTGCTTTTTTGTCTGCATGCGCTTCACGACGCTCTTTCATTTTCTGCCATTTTTGCATGCATTTTTCATGTTGCTCTGCTTGCAGTTTTGAGAAGTCTTGCTTTTGTGCAGTGGTTAATACGTTGAACATATCATGACGAGATTTCGCCATTTTCACTTGCTGATCAACTTGCTTAGTCGCCATCTCTTGCGCTAAAGATTTTACCGCTGCTTGATCAAAGTTATCTGCCATCACTAACTTCTGCATTTTTTGATGATCGATTTTGAAGTCTTGTTGATGCGCTTTAAAATCAGACTTCATTGCGGCGCGATCCGCTTGTCGCAAGTCTTTCATTTGTGTTTTTTGTGCGTCAGTTAAATCCAGTTGTTTCCAAATACCACGGTCCATATGGCATTGCTGACCAGGGTGTCCACCTTTTTTCCCTTGATGTCCATCCATGCCATGGTTATTTGCTAGAGCGGATACAGAACCCAATGCCAATGGCGCTGCAACCAATACGATGATGCTTTTTTTGATTAAAGATTTCATGTTAAACCTACCTTTGTCTATATGGGATGTTGAAATGAGCTTCTTTTCTATATCCTAAATAATTGAAGTTACAGTGAGGCGGCAAGTAAGCGAGGTCCCATGAGCTTAGCTAGCCTAAGTGATTGGGGTGAGTGCGCATCGCCAACAAAGCTGTAGCTTCAAGTAAGACGGATATATCTGTTGGATGTAATAATAGTGGCTACAACGTAAACAGGTGTATGCTTTGCGTAAAGGTATGTAAATCGATGTCAAAATAGTCGTTTTTGAATAAAAATCAGGGATAATTAAATCATCGGAGTTATCCCACTCTCTATTAAGGCTAGCGCTATGACCCACATTCTATTGGTTGATGATGATATTGAACTCATCGAACTCCTTAAAGATATTCTCACTTTAGAAGGTTTCACCGTTTCTCAAGCCCATAACGGCGAAGAAGGCTTAGCCAAACTCAGCGCGAATATTGATTTGATTCTTCTTGATATTATGATGCCCAAAATGAACGGTATGGAGATGCTGAAACAGTTACGTCAAAACTGGCATACTCCGGTGCTTATGCTTACCGCCAAAGGTGAGGAAGTGGATCGCGTGATCGGCTTAGAGCTCGGCGCGGACGATTATTTACCTAAACCGTTTAGTGATCGTGAACTACTTGCACGTATTCGCGCTATTTTACGTCGCACTCAAATCAATAAAACCGAGCCATCGGATATCACGCCGCATGGAATTGAAGTTTTCCCGGGTAAACAAGAGGCTTATTGTAAGGGACAACAATTGGATCTCACCACGACCGAGTTTTCATTGTTGCATTACTTCTTACAGCATATGGGTGAGTCGATCAGTAAAGAAACATTAAGCTTAGAGGTGCTGGGTAAGCGATTAAGCCCTTTTGATCGCGCCATTGATATGCATGTTTCTAATTTGCGTAAAAAACTGTCACTCAATCAAGAATCTGGTGAGAGTTATGATGACAAGCCACTGATCAAAACGCTACGTGGACGCGGATATTTGATGGTTGAGGACAAATAATGAAACTGCCTAAAATCTCGAGTTTATATGGGCGAATTTTTGCCATTTTTTGGCTGACTATGCTATTGGTGGTCATTGCCATCTTGACCGTATCAAACTTAGATCCTAGGCAACTGCATGATATTCCCGAGCAACCCTTAGCTCGCTTGCAACAACACGCTCAAAGTATTACGAAAAAATTTGAATCTGCACCATCATTGATGAAAGCAATACATGAGATCGATCATCAATATGACCGTGACAAACAAATTGATTTTTACTTTGCCAAAAGCAATGCCGACTGGGTACCTGCGATTCGAAGCGATAGAAAAAAAGCGTTAAATAACTTTATTACCTTGTCAGATATTGCCGGCAAACCTCAACAACGACTTTACAACCGATTAATGGTGGCAGGTCCTATTCCGGTGGTTATTGCTCACACCCCGCTTAAAATGTTTGTCACTATTCGTTGGCACCGCCCACCTCCGTTTTTATTGCAAATACTTGATCGTCCTGTGCAACTATTATTGGCAGTTATGCTCACCAGTACCCCTCTTTTATTGTGGCTGGCTTGGGCGTTAAGTCGCCCCGCAATGCGGCTTGAAAAAGCGGCGCAAAAAGTGGCGCTCGGTCAGCTTGAAGTGGATCCTAAGCTAGAGAAAGGTCCAACCGAATTTAAACAAGCCGGTGCCAGTTTTAACCAAATGGTGTTATCGATCAATAATATGATCCAAGGGCAGCAACGCTTATTATCTGACATATCTCATGAACTAAGATCGCCGTTAACTCGACTGCGGATGGCCAATGCTCTCGCCACTCGTAAGCAAGGTGAGAGCGCGGAATTAACCCGAATAGACACCGAAGCTGAGCGATTAGAGAGCATGATCAATGCGTTATTAGAGCTCTCTCGCAAGCAAGCGGATACTCATGAGGTGCGCCAACACTTGCTGGCCAATGAGTTATGGCAAGAAATGGTCAATGATGCCCAATTTGAAGCAGAACAAATGGGCAAAAAATTACACAGCAATAGCGTGCCAACTTGCTATTTAACCGGCACACCTTATCTACTGACTAGTGCGATAGAGAATGTGGTACGCAATGCGATTAAATACAGCCATCAGCAAATTTGGCTCAACTTCTCCTATCATCAAGATCATATCAGAATTGTAATTGAAGATGATGGCGAAGGGGTCGATGAATTGGAGCTGGAGGCCATTTTCCGTCCTTTCTATCGCGTATCGACCGCACGCGATCGGGATAGTGGTGGCGCGGGTTTAGGCTTGGCTATCACCAGTTCGGCGGTGCATCAACACAATGGCACCATTCAAGCAGCACATAGTCAGCGTGGCGGACTTGGGGTGACAATTACCCTACCAATTAATGCTTAGCGATATCCGTTTTATTGTCGCTGAAAACTGTATCTTGACGTTACTGGGTATATACTCGGCGGCATAGTTTTTCTCTTTCTAACATCACGAGTTGTTTTTATGTTTGATATTGCTTTATTTGAACCAGAAATTGCCCCTAATACTGGCAACATTATCCGTCTCAGCGCCAACTGCGGGGCAAACTTGCATTTAATTGAGCCATTAGGATTCGATTTAGAAGAGAAGAAAGTGCGTCGTGCTGGGCTGGATTATCATGATATCGCGCGCGTAAAACGCCACAAAGATTACGCCGCATTTCTTGAATATCTACAACAAGAGAAAGGCGACGATGTGCGTATTTTTGCCTGCACCACCAAAACCACTGGCCATCATGTTGATGCGCAGTTTAAAGCGGGTGATGTGTTGTTATTTGGCCCAGAGACTCGGGGCTTACCAGCGGAAATCATCGAAGGACTACCAATGGAGCAACGTATTCGCATTCCTATGATGGCCGAAAGTCGCAGTTTGAATTTATCCAATGCCGTCGCCATCATTGCGTTTGAAGCATGGCGACAAATGGATTTTGGTGGCGCGCAATAATATCGGCAAATGCCGGCTAATTTAGCACTAAAAAAAGACAAGAACTTCGGCTCTTGTCTTTTTTTGTTGGTCATCACTATTGCCGCTATTTAGCTGTCGTTCCTAAACCCATTGCAGAATTTAGGGACCGAGCAAGTTTTAAGTGGAATTACTTATCTAGCCGCTTATCTTGATCGGCTTTCTTTTCATATTCACCTTCAAACACATCGCCTTGTTGGTTTTGGTTGGTATCGCCAAACGGATTATGTGCATCACCGGATTGAAAGCCACCCGATTGGAAGCCGCCACTTTGAAAACCACCACCAAATGGACCGCTGGCAGGGTTCACTTTGACTCGCTTCATTAATTGCTTGGCTAACATCGCGCGTGGAGCCGGTAACAAGACCACCATACCTAAAAAGTCAGTCATAAAGCCCGGCGTTAATAACAACACACCTGCAACAGCTAACATCACGCCTTCGACGATTTGTTGTGCGGGCAGTTCACCTTGTTGCATCCGTGATTGCACCGACATTAAAGTTTGAATACCTTGGCTACGCACTAAAGACGCGCCCACAATGGCTGTGGTTAGCACAATCGCAATGGTCGGCCATAAACCTATCGCGCCACCGACTTGAATAAACAGCGTAATTTCAACAATAGGGACACATATAAATAACACTAATAAAACAGTAAACACAGGCACCTCCAATAATCGTAAGCTCAGTGTATGCTTTCATGATCAAGACAACAAATAATAACCACAACAAAACGTAACTTATCGTTTACAACCCTTACAATATAAGATTACCACCATCAAACGGCCGTTTTTAAACCTGCAAAAAATAAGTGTTCTCATTATGCTCAGATAAATAATTATAGGTGTTGAAAAGTTTGATCTAGGATCTATTTTTGTGCAATTAAAGGGGTATGATTGCAGCCAGAAAAAAACAGCCTATTGTTCTCATGAATGGATTCTAAGTAACACGGCAAATATTGTATTTATTAAGCTTATATGCTTGAGGTCCAAATTAATGACAAATCCAATTATTGACACTCCTGTTCAGCAATTTCGTATCGAAGAAGATCTTCTTGGCCAACGTGAAGTTCCAGCTGAAGCGTATTACGGCATTCACACTATTCGCGCAATCGAAAACTTCAATATCTCAAACAATACCATTTCTGATGTGCCTGAATTTGTTCGCGGCATGGTAATGACCAAAAAAGCGGCGACTCTAGCCAACAAAGAAATCGGCGTACTGCCTGCTGATATCAGTGATTTCATCATTCAAGCGTGTGACGTTATTCTGACTACTGGCAAATGCATGGATCAATTCCCATCAGACGTATTCCAAGGTGGTGCGGGCACTTCTGTTAACATGAACACTAACGAAGTCATTGCCAACCTTGCACTTGAGTTAATGGGCAAGCAAAAAGGTGAATACCAATTCATCAACCCAAATGACCATGTAAACAAGAGCCAATCCACTAACTGTGCTTATCCTACCGGTTTCCGCGTATCGGTTTACAGTAGCATCTTAAAAACCATTGAAGCAGTCGCTTACCTAAAAGAAGCCTTTGATCTTAAAAGCACTGAATTTGACGGCATCTTGAAAATGGGTCGCACCCAATTACAAGACGCAGTACCAATGACAGTTGGTCAAGAATTCCACGCTTGGTCTGTGACTCTAAATGAAGAAATTCGTAACTTAGATTACATTTCTAAATTATTGTTAGAAGTAAACTTAGGCGCAACCGCTATCGGTACCGGCCTTAACGCCGCGCCTGAATACCAAGCATTAGCAGTTAAACATTTAACGGAAGTAACGGGTTTTGAATGTGTTGCAGCGGAAGACTTGATCGAAGCAACCTCTGACTGTGGCGCTTATGTCATGGCTCACGGCGCACTAAAACGCCTAGCGATTAAACTGTCTAAAATCTGTAACGATTTACGTCTACTTTCTTCTGGTCCTCGTACTGGCTTAAATGAAATCAATTTGCCAGAACTGCAAGCCGGTTCTTCTATCATGCCAGCAAAAGTGAACCCAGTGATCCCAGAAGTGGTTAACCAAGTGTGCTTTAAGGTTCTTGGTAATGACACCGCACTGTCTTTTGCAGCCGAAGGCGGTCAATTACAGTTGAACGTGATGGAACCTGTGATCGCACAATGCATGTTTGAATCATTAGAAATACTGAAAAATGCCTGTGTAAACCTACGCGACAAATGTGTTGATGGCATCACCGTCAATAAAGAGGTTTGTGAAGCGTACGTATTTAATTCTATCGGTATCGTGACTTACTTAAACCCATACATTGGCCACCACGAAGGCGACATCGTCGGTAAGATTTGTGCTGAAACCGGTAAGAGCGTGCGTGAAATTGTACTCGACCGTGGTTTACTGACTGAAGATCAACTCGATGAGATCTTCTCGCCAGAAAACCTAATGCACCCACAATATAAGGCAAAACGTTATAACTAATATTTGCCTGTATTGATTAAGCATTAATTCAATGGAGGCAATAACTTGCCTCCATTGTCATATCTAATGCAAGATAAATTAGAAACCGTATTCTATAAAAGGAACACTGTTATGTTGATACAACTGTTTATTGTTCTGTTATTTATTTACCTCGGAGCCAGAATTGGTGGCATAGGTATTGGTTTTTCTGGTGGGGCAGGTGTTATTGCTCTTACTATGTTTTTTGGGGTGGATGCTGGTAGTATCCCGATCGATGTTATCTTAATTATTGCTTCCGTTATTACTGCTATCGCGGCAATGCAAGTCGCGGGTGGGATGGATTGGTTGGTTAAATTAGCCGAACAATTTCTACGTAAAAACCCCAAACGTATTACTTTTTACGCGCCTATTGTGACTTATTTTATGACGTTACTGGCTGGCACTGGTCATACAGCTTTTTCTACCTTGCCGGTTATTGCTGAAGTAGCAAAAGAGCAAGGTGTTCGACCTTCTCGTCCATTATCGATTGCCGTTATTGCTTCACAAATTGCAATTACTGCTTCTCCTATCTCTGCTGCTGTGGTCTTTTTTGCTGGTATTTTGGAGCCATTAGGTGTGAGTTATCTACATCTACTCGCCGTTTGTATTCCAACCACATTCCTTGCTTGTATGGTGGGGGCATTTGTTGCCAACTTTATGGGGTGTGAACTAAAAGATGACCCTATTTATCAAGACCGCATGGCGAAAGGTCTGATTAAAATAAAAGAAGTTAAATCGACCGTGACTACCGCGGCAGCTAAACGCTCTGTCTATATTTTTGCTGCAGCAATTGTGTTTGTTGTCATTTATGCAACCTTGATCAGTGGATCAGTAGGGATAATTGAGCATCCTCATATTGGTCGTAACGAAGCCATCATGGCTATCATGCTGACCGCAGCAGCGGCAATTGTCACGCTATGTAAAATTGATGCTGCTGAGATTTCATTAGCTGCCACCTTCCGCTCAGGAATGAGTGCATGTATCTGTGTTCTTGGTGTGGCTTGGCTAGGAGATACCTTTGTGTCTGCTCACATCGTAGAAATTAAGCACTTTGCAGGTGACTTACTACAACAATATCCATGGATGCTAGCAATCACGCTATTTTTTGCCTCTATGCTGCTTTATTCACAAGGGGCAACAACAACAGCATTAATGCCTGCAGCGCTCGCAATTGGTGTCGCACCTCTTACCGCTGTCGCATCATTTGCAGCAGTAAGTGCATTATTTGTACTGCCAACTTACCCAACATTATTGGCGGCAGTCGAAATGGATGACACTGGTTCAACACGAATTGGTAAGTGGGTATTTAACCACCCATTTATAATCCCTGGTGTTGTCACTATTGCGTCATCGGTAGCGCTTGGTTTCCTATTTGGTGGCATGATTCTTTAGAATTACCACTCGATTAAATACCGCTACCACTTAAAAAAAGGAAGGAGCCACTCGCTCTTTCCTTTTTTATTGCCTACACATCTACAGAACTAATTCCAATTCAACTTAATACCTGATCAAGTTGAATACTCCGAAAAGACGCTGTCCCGTTCTGGTCGCTTGAGAAAAGGCCGTCCATGGCCTTTTACACTTTTCTCTGCATCCAATTTTTATAGCTCATAAAATCACTGGAATTGGTATAAATATCAACTCACAAACGGCTTAGCTAATCCAAAGGCAATTGAGAACATGATCAGCGCAATAATCGAATCCAACACTTGCCACGTTTTCGGTTTCGCAAAAATAGGGATTAATTTTTTCGCCACATACGCTAAGCCATAAAACCAAATAGCAGAAGCGGTTAACGCCCCAATCAAGAACCACTTTTTTTCTTCAAAGCTCAATGACGAAGTAATGCCGCCCAGCACCACGATAGTATCCAAATACACATGTGGATTTAAAAACGTCATCGCGAGTGTCATTAATGCCACTGCCACCCAATTACGGTTGACCTCACCATTATCAATATCGAGATGACTTTGCCCACGCCACGCCGATTTGGCTGATATAAAACCATACCAACAAAGGAAACCAATTCCGAATAGGGTTAATCCTTTGGTGAGAAGCGGGGATTGCTCCATTAACGCCCCAACCCCTAATACACCGGTGCTAATCAGTAATATATCGCCTAAAAAACAAATACTCGCCACCAGCATCACATAGTTATTTTTTAAACCCGACTTCAATAAAAAAGCATTTTGGCTGCCAATCGCGACAATTAAACTGCCGGAGACAAACGCTCCTTTTAAGGCTACTGCTAACATTTTTCTGTCCTTAGATGTCACCCATGAATTTCCATTTTATTTGCAGAGTATAAATGAGATGAAATTTTTAGGTAAAAAAAAGCCCCGAGCTTTCACCCGAGGCTTACGACTTCGTTTATTTTAACCTTTTACCAATGAAAACTAACGTTTAGCCTTCAATACCAGCATGACGCAATAGCGCATCAATCTTAGGCTCACGGCCACGGAAGCGTTTGAATAGTTCCATTGGCTCCTCACTGCCACCCATTTCTAGGATGTTATTTAAAAAACTTTGACCGGTTTGTTGATTGAAAATTCCTTCTTCTTCAAAACGAGAGAATGCATCACTTGAAAGCACTTCTGCCCATAAGTAGCTGTAGTAACCCGCACTATAACCACCTGCAAAAATATGGCTGAAAGCATGAGAGAATCGGTTCCACTCAAGGCTTGGCAGAACCGCCACTTTGGCTTTGACTTCCGCCAAAGTTTCCAGCACTTTTGCGCCCACTTCTGGATCGTATTGTGAATGCAGCGTGAAGTCGAATAGGCCGAACTCTAACTGGCGCAAAATAAACATCGCCGATTGGAAGTTCTTGGCCGCTAGCATTTTATCTAGCATCGCTTTTGGCAATGGTTCGCCAGTTTGATAATGACCTGAAATAAAGGCCAATGCTTGCTCTTCCCAACACCAATTTTCTAAGAACTGACTTGGCAATTCAACCGCATCCCAAGGCACGCCATTAATGCCCGACACATCGGCCACTTCCACTTGAGTTAACATGTGGTGGATACCATGACCGAATTCGTGGAATAACGTCACCACTTCATCGTGGGTAAACAAAGCGGGCTTATCACCGATTGGCTTATTGAAGTTACAGGTTAAATACGCCACCGGAGACTGAATGTTTCCTTGTTTATCACTTAGGCTACGACGCACCCTGCAATCGTCCATCCAAGCGCCGCCACGTTTATGTTCACGCGCATATAAATCTAAGTAAAAACTGCCACGCAATTGACCTTGGCTGTCTTTAATTTCAAAAAATCGTACTGATTCGTGCCAAATTTCAATGTCTTGTTTTTCGCTGACTGTCATGCCGAACACGCGGCTTAATACTTCAAATAAACCCGACACCACTTTTGACTCAGGGAAGTAAGGACGTAATTCTTCATCTGAGATTTGGAACAATTTTTGTTTTTGTTTTTCGCTGTAGTAACCAATATCCCACAGGTTTAATTCGCTGACGCCACATTCTTGCTCAGCAAATTGACGCAATTGCTCAACTTCTTTCTCGCCTTGTGGTTTTGCTTTTAATGCTAAATCATTTAAGAAACCCATCACTTGAGCTGGGTTTTCGGCCATTTTAGTCGACAGTGATTTTTCTGCGTAAGAAGCAAAGCCCAATAAACGAGCCACTTCATGGCGCAGTTTTAGCTCTTCTGCCATGATCTCGGTGTTATCCCATTTGCCAGCATTGGGACCACGATCCGAAGCGCGAGTCACAAATGCTTCATACATTTCTTGGCGCAGTGCTTGGTTGTCACAATAAGTCATCACTGGAATGTACGATGGCATTTCAAGTGTCAGCAACCAACCGTCAAGTTCTTTCGCTTCCGCATTGGCTTTGGCGGCCGCCATGGCCGATTCTGGCATACCAACTAAATCGGCTTCTTCGGTAATGTGCTTAGACCAACCCATAGTGGCATCAAGGACATTATTTGAAAACGTTGAACCTAATTCAGACAAACGCTTACTGATCTCACCATAACGTTTTTGTTCATCGGCAGGGAGTGCAATACCCGATAATTCAAAGTCACGCAATGCATCGGTGATCGCTTTTTGCTGCGCGGTATTTAAGCGCGCAAACTCTTGGCCGGTTTTAATCGCTTTATAAGCATCGTACAAGCCTTTGTGTTGACCAACCCAAGTACCGTATTCTGACAATAACGGCAAACAAGCTTCATACACTTCACGCAATTCAGGGCTATTTTTAACCGAATTAAGATGCCCAATTGGCGACCAAATTCGACTTAAGCGATCATCGGTTTCAGTTAATGGCTGGCAGATAGAATCCCAAGTTGGCGCATCACCCGTCGCTAATACCGCTTCCACTTGAGCTCGACAATCGGCAATCGCTTGCTCAACAGCGGGTAAAACATGATGGGGTTGAATATGAGAAAATGGCGGCAAACCATCAGCCGATTGGGTAAAAGTAAGTAACGGATTTGACATGAAGGCTTCCTTAATCGTGAATTGAGATCACAGCTTTTTTATCGCTTTATACTGATTAAATGTAGCCGATCGATGCTAATTTCAATGGGCGGATAAAGAAAAAGCAAAAGCCTTTTCAGTCGCGGCACACGAAAAAATAAATTGGCTGATTTTTTGTCACGCATATCGAGCTGATTTTCGGTATCATGGAAAACAATAATACCCCCTTTTAAAAGAGATATTTCATGCTGAGTTATCGTCATAGCTTCCATGCTGGCAACCATGCCGACGTAGTTAAACACATAGTACAAAGCTTAATTCTTGATGCACTGAAGCAAAAAGATAAGCCATTTGTCTATCATGATACTCATGCGGGTGTCGGTCGTTATGACTTGACCCATGAATGGTCTGAAAAAACCGGTGAATACAAACAAGGTATTGCTCGTATTTGGGATACGGCTCAACCGGAAGAAGTAAGCAGTTACTTACAAGCGGTGACCAATCTTAATCACGGAGAAGAATTGCGTTATTACCCCGGCTCTCCTCGGGTCGCACGCGCTCATTTGCGCCCTAACGATCGCATGGTATTAACCGAATTACACCCAAGTGACTTTCCATTACTTGAACAAGAGTTTCATCGTGATCGCCAAGTGTCGATGCATCAAAAAGATGGCTTTGCCCATTTAAAAGCCTGCTTGCCACCAAAAGAGCGTCGTGGTTTAGTCTTAATCGATCCTCCTTATGAATTAGCCCATGAATACCAAGACGTAGTCAAAGCGATTGCTCAAAGCTATAAACGCTGGTCAACTGGGGTGTATGCCATTTGGTATCCGGTGGTGTATCGCAGCAATATCGATGACATGCTGGAAGGTTTGCAAGATCTCGGCATTCGCAAGATTTTACAAATTGAACTGGGCGTATCACCCGACAGCGAAGAGCGTGGCATGACGGCCTCTGGCATGATCGTGATAAACCCACCGTGGAAACTCGAAAGCCAAATGCGGGATATTTTGCCGCGATTACAACAAGCGATCGCACCTGCAACCGGCTTTTCTAAAGTAGAGTGGATCGTTCCTGAATAAAATAATTTGGGGTTGCGGTTCATCTTAGCTACCCCCATTAATGATAAATAGACCATAGCAAAATTCACTCGCATGCCGACCAAAACGGACATGCCTTAAACACAGTTACGGAGAACACAATGACAACGCATTTTGATTACATTTGTATTGGTGGCGGCAGTGGTGGCATAGCTTCAGCTAACCGCGCGGCAATGTACGGCGCGAAAGTCGCGTTAATTGAAGCGCAAGATTTGGGTGGCACTTGTGTCAACGTTGGCTGTGTACCGAAAAAAGTGATGTGGCATGGCGCGCAAGTAGCAGAAGCGATCAACCTATATTCAAAAGATTACGGTTTTGATGTCGACGTTAAAAGCTTCAACTGGGCCAAAATGGTTGAAAACCGTCAAGCTTACATTGGCCGTATTCATCAATCTTACGATCGTGTATTGGGTAACAACAAAATCAATGTCATTCGTGGCTTTGCGCGATTTGTTTCAGGAGATGGTGTCGATAAGAAAACGGTCGAAGTCAATGGTGAGCTTTACACTGCCGATCATATTTTAATTGCCGTCGGTGGTCGTCCAACCATTCCAAACGTGCCAGGCGCAGAGCACGGTATTGATTCAAACGGTTTCTTTGAAATCACCGAACAACCTAAACGTGTGGCCGTGGTTGGTGCGGGTTATATTGCGGTTGAAATCGCTGGAGTATTAAGCGCATTAGGCACAGAGACTCATTTATATGTGCGTAAAGAATCACCACTACGTAGTTTCGATCCGATGATCATCGACACTCTGGTTGAAGTCATGGACGCAGAAGGGCCGACTTTACATACTCACTCAGTACCAAAAGAAGTGGTCAAAGAAGCTGATGGTAGCCTAACGCTGCACCTTGAAAACGGTGAAAGCCAAAACGTCGACACTTTAATTTGGGCGATTGGTCGCCATCCTGCAACCGATGCGATTAACTTAGATGTCACTGGCGTTGCCACCAACGATCGTGGTTACATCAAAGTCGACCAATACCAAGAAACCAATGTCAAAGGTATCTATTGTGTTGGGGATATTATGGAAGGTGGCGTTGAGCTCACACCCGTTGCGGTTAAAGCCGGTCGTCAGCTATCTGAACGTCTATTTAACGGCAAAACCACGGCTAAAATGGATTATGACCTGATCCCAACCGTGGTCTTCAGCCATCCACCCATTGGTACTATCGGGGTAACCGAAGCGGAAGCCGTGGCCAAATATGGTCAAGAAAACGTCAAAATTTACCAGTCGGGCTTCACAGCAATGTACACAGCCGTGACACAGCACCGTCAACCGTGTAAAATGAAGCTCGTTTGTGCAGGTGACGATGAAAAAGTGGTCGGCTTGCATGGCATTGGCTTTACCGTCGATGAAATGATCCAGGGTTTTGCAGTGGCGATGAAAATGGGCGCCACTAAAGCAGACTTTGATGCGGTGGTTGCGATCCACCCAACCGGTAGTGAAGAATTCGTTACCATGAGGTAAATCGCTAACAATGCCGTCAAAATAATTGACGCTGCAAGTAAGACAAGTATAAATCACGTAGTAATAAGGCGATTGAACTGCCTATATAAATTGACGTGATTTTCAGGAGCCGCAAATTATGGACCCCAAGCAAGAATCTCTTGCTTGGGGTTTTTCTTTTTTTAAGATCCATACATCAGACCAATAACAACAATAATAACCTACGGATGATGAATATTTCTCCCTTTTGGGATTCAAATCGTTTATATGACTTTATTTTTTACTAACCACAAGTTAACCCATGCAATTCAAGTGATTGGATTAAGTGTCTTAGCTTTATTTAGTTTTCATAGCTTGGCTGAAACCTCCACGGTATCAGGAACTTCTGACATCCTGACAAACAGTAATCGCAGTATTATTACAACACGCACCTGACGATAGCGGTGTTGGCCGCCCTTCTCAAACGTTTATGAAGACCTCAAAACGAGAAGCACTCGATGCGGTGTTTGGTGGTGAGCTCAGTTACGATTGGTATAAAGACAGCGATTTAAGCTCAACAGCAGATCAAATTGTCGGATTAGAGTCCGATGATGGCAGTATTGGGGTTAGCGCCCTCACCGGTTTACGCTACAGCATTACCGACAAGCTAGAAAGTGGCGTAAATATTGGCGCGAAATACGCTTACGACCGAACCTATCTACAAACATCGGCGGATATGACGTATTACTTTACCGAAAACATCGCCATTGGTGGTGAAGTGAACTACGATGATAAGGTCCCTCATATTGGATTTTTCCTTAAGATCAGTAATTAACTCATTAATAAGGTCGGCTTTATGCTCAAATCTAATTCGATTAAATTTTTGCGTAACGTCGCACTGACCAGTTTAGCAATTTTGCCTTTTTTTACATCAGCTCAACCTTACCTTGGCCTCAATCTTGGTTTTGGTGTTTCTGACCATGTCTATCATTCTGATATCGGTAATCTTGATCTTAGCCCTAATACTTCGAGCATCATCTGGGGTGGTGTTGCTGGCTATCAATTTACAGAACATTGGGGAGCAGAATTGGAGTATCGCCAATATAGAATGCACAATGAGGTCAGCGCCATCAAAGTAGCGACAACCGATAACAATAAGCAAGCTTGGGAATCGAAAGGAACGGCTAAGCAGACTAGCTTTATCCCTATGTATTTTTATCCTTTAAATGATCAATGGCGGGTTAAATCAGGTATTGGAATCAGCTATACCCACTATGACTTTCAAATTAGAACCAATGAAACACAGACCACGACAACTCATTCAAGCTCACAAAATTATTGGGGTGGAATTGCAAGTCTTGGATTAGAGTTCACGGTCAACGATCAACTTACCTTAGGTATTACGAGCCAATATCAAGCGGATCAAGCCACTAAAACAGCCTCATTAAGCCTAAGCTCAAGTTACTATTTTTAGCACCAAACCCCACTATCCCATTGATTTTAGGCATCCGAAGGAAATACTACCCCAGTCTGACGGCGAATTTCAGTGGTAATACGAGACACGCCTAACGCACGAGCTTTTGCTTGCTGACATAATTGACCGCGTTTGATTTGCTGGGCGAAAATGCTGGCTTCATAAGTCATGGTATTTTCTAGTTGTGGCACTTGATAAGTCACCACCTCTTCACCACGCAGTTTTATATCCACATGATCGCACTCTGAAATATGAGGGATATGCATTACCCCCGCCTCACCTTGCAATTCAGTCGGTAAGACAGAGTCCGACACTTTAGAATGGCAAATCACCACTTCAAACTCGGGATAAGTTAAAATGGCACTGCCATGCGCATCCACACCCGATTCAAGTAAGTGAGCACTCGCTTTAATGCTTTCCGGCTCACCAAATAACGCCACCGCACTAGAAACACAATAGAAGCCGATATCCATGATCGAGCCATTCGAAAAATCAGGATTAAAGGTATTCGGGTTTTCACCATCAAGGTAGCGCTGATAACGCGAAGAATATTGGCAGTAATGAATACTGACTTTATGCAGCTTACCCAGTTGCGGTAAGTGTTCGCTAATCAAGGCGAAGTTAGGTAGGTATTCAGTTTTAAATGCTTCAAATAACACCACATTATGTTGCTCAGCGACTTGGTACATATGCTCGGCTTGAGTGATGTTAGAGGCAACTGGTTTCTCACAAATCACATGTTTGCCATTTTCTAGCATTAACACACTTTGCGAATAATGCAGTGAGTTGGGGCTAGCGATATACACCGCATCAAACGCATCACTTTGGGCCATTTCGGTGAGATCATCAAAACACACCGCATCTGAATTAAACGGCGCTGCAAACTCTTTGGCGCGCGCAGTATCACGAGAATACACCGCACTCAGTTCAAACTCTTTGACTTCCAATGCCGCTTGTACAAAACGCTCGGTGATCCAGTTAGTACCAATAATTGCCAGTCGTAACATAAGCTTGAACCTCTACTCTAAAATAAGAAAACCACAAAGCTCGCACTCTGTGGTCTTATTGTACATCTTCCCCTAAATAATAGTACCAAGGGGGAAGGCTTATGGTCATCTAACAACACTACACTTCTATTCATATTGTTGATGGAGAAAAGTGTCAAAGAACATGGACGTTCTTTTTCAAGTGCCCATGGACGGTTTAAACGTCTTTTCGTAATCAACAATATTAGCTAGAAATTTCATGCCATTAATCTTTGTCTCGATTAAGCCTTATATAGCTTTATCCTTTATACAGCTTAGGGTTAAATACATCCCGCAACCAGTCACCGAGTAAGTTAATCACCAACACTATAGTCACTAACACAATGCCAGGGAAAGCGGTGATCCACCAAGAACCAGAGAAGATATAGTTAAAACCAATACTGATTAACGATCCCAGTGAAGGTTGATCAACCGGTAACCCTAAACCAAGGAACGACAACGCCGCTTCCGACATAATGGCATTGGCAATTTGCACGGTTGAGATAACCAAGATTGGTGATAAACAGTTTGGCAGAATATGACGGAACATAATACGCGGTGAACGGAAACCCATCACGCGTGCCGCTTCAACATACTCTTTCTTCTTTTCCGCTAATACTGAAGCACGAATGGTACGCGCATATTGCGGCCACTCAGCCACACCAATGATCACAATCAGCATCAATACCGCATATTCACCGTAAAACTCACCACCAAAGCTGGCTTTGAAAATAGCCGACACGATGATCGCCACCATCATAGTTGAGAAAGACAACTGCACATCGGCAAAGCGCATTAAAAAGCTATCAATGCGACCACCGAAGTAACCCGCCGATAAGCCAATGATTATGCCTAAAAATAACTGCAATGCCACCGCGCAAAAACCAATCATCAGCGATAATCGCGAACCATATAAAATAGTCGAGAAAATATCACGTCCTTGGTCATCCGTGCCAAGCCAGAACGCCGCATCGCCCCCTTCCATCCAAGATGGTGGCAGTTCGGAATCCATAATATCGATCGAGGTTAGGTCATACGGGTTCGTTGGGGCAATCCAAGGTGACAGTAATGCCGCCAAGAAAAAAGTTAAGAACACCGCAAAACTGACCATAGCCACTTTGTCGCGTTTAAAATAATATAAAAAATCCGACTGAGAAAAACGCTGCCAGCGGCTTGGCGCAACAGATGATGTAGTGCTGTTTGTTGTCATAGAATCCGCCATGATCACGCTCCCTTTCCAGTAATATTGACGGTTGGGTTAACCAAGCCATACAACAAATCTACGATAGTGTTGGTCACCACAAAAATTAAGCCAACAAAGATAACGTAGGCGGTGATCAATGGGGTATCAACACGGTTAATCGCTTCAAGGAAAAGGAATCCGGTACCCGGCCATTGGAACACGGTTTCGGTTAAAATAGTGTACGCCACCATAGTACCAATTTGCACCCCACCCACAGTTAACACCGGTAACATGGTGTTTTTGAGTGCGTGTTGGTAGTAAATTTTATTCAGTGATAAGCCTTTCGCTTTACAAAATTTCACATATTCCGAGCTTAATACTTCCAGCATTTCAGAGCGAACTAAGCGGATAAATAATGGCAGCATGATTGAGGCTAAAGAGATACAAGGCAACGCTAAGTGTGCCAACCCATCAAGGCTAAACAAGCCTGAGTTCCAACCGGTACCTAACACATTTACCGTTTCACCACGGCCATAAGACGGTAGCCAACCAAGCTCGATTGAAAATACATACATAAGTAGAATGGCGGTTAAGAACACCGGAATCGAGATCCCGATACTACTAAAGGCCATGATCGCTTTGGTGAGCCAACTTTTTGGATTAATGGCGGAATAAACACCAAGCGGAATGGATAAAAAGACAATAATTAACGCCGCCCCAAACACCAGTTCTAGGGTCGCGACCAGTTTTTCAAGAATAACGTCTACCGCAGGCTTCTTAAAGAAATACGACGTTCCTAGATCGCCCTGCACGGCATTAACAATAAAACGATGATATTTGACTACAAATGGGTCATTTAGCCCCATTTCATCGCGCAATACATCACGCTCAGCTTGAGAGACAGATTGTCCAACTAACTCACGCAACGGGTCACCTAGGTTATCCTGGATGGAAAACGCAACCAAACTGATCACAAACATCACTATCAGTGCCTGAAACAGGCGCTTGACCAGAAACGTAAACATCTCTTGCCCCTTAAAATTCCATGTAAATACTGAACATCGCGTTATGTACGATATGCCACAAGCAATGTCAGTTAATCCAATTTGACCGTATGATTCGACGAACCCATGATTGGGCTAACCAAAATCTTACTCGAAAAATACGGCCAATATATTGAGCTTCTTTTTATAATCTAACGACTTATAACTTAGCCTTTTACAACCAAGCTTTTATCACTGATTATTTGTCATCGACTACCAGGTCACCGAAGTATGGGAATTCCATCGCATTCACAATCGGTTTCATGTGAACGTTAGATTTAGCGCCCCATGCAAGGTTCTGCCAATGTAGCGGAACAAAAGCCGCGTCGTCGTACAAAATTTTCTCCACTTTTTGCAGCTCTTCACCACGTTTAGTTGGATCGGTTTCCGTATTCGACATTTCAATCAGTTTATCGACTTCAGGGTTAGAGTAGTGACCACAGTTGTAAGCACCTTTACCGGTTTTTTCATTGCGAGTCATGGTTAAGAATTCCGTTAAGTTAGCGGAATCCTCGGTATCGGCATGCCAGCCAACCATTAAAATATCGGCTGAACATTTATCAAACTCTGGCCAGTATTGCGCTTTCGGCATGGTTTTCAGATCGACCTTGATACCAATTTTAGACAGCATAGCCGCCGAGGCTTGTGCAATTTTTGCATCATTCACATAGCGGTTATTAGGCGCAATCATAGTCAAGCTTAAGCCTTTTTCATAACCTGCTTCTTTCATTAACTGTTTGGCTTTTGCAAGATCGTAACGAGGTTTCAACTCTGGATTATAACCGGCGTAACCCTCTGGGCTTTGTTGTCCTGCTGCGGTTGCAAAACCTTTCATGATACGTTTGGCAATACCTTCGTTGTTGATGGCATAGACAATCGCTTGGCGTACACGCTTATCTTTTAGCGCAGGGTTGCTATCTTGGTTCATCTGCAGAGTAATGATGCGCGTACCCGGCAGCGTCACTAAATCGATACCTTTAGAATCAATCACACGTTTATGATCATTAGGGGCAACAGGCGCAATCACATCAACACCACCAGAAAGCAATGCGGCTACACGAGTAGCATTTTCTTTGATTGGTTTTAGGGTTAAGTGATCAACATTACCTTTTGAGCTTTTATCCCAGTAATCTTTAAAGCGTTCAAATTCTACTTTTACCCCTTGCTCACGCTCAGTCACGATAAACGGCCCCGTACCTGAAATATGAGTAGAAGCAAACGAGTTACCATGCTTCACGATTTCGCCTTTATCGTGACCACTCTCGTCTTTACCCGAATAGAATTTACTATCCATTGGGAAGATATAAGTCGCAGATTGCAGAACAAGAGGGAATGCGCCTTTAGTGACAAGATCAACCGTGTAGTCATCCACTTTCACTGCTTTTTCAAATGGCGTGAAGATGCCTTTAAAATCGGCAGATGATTGCAGACGCTCGAACGTCCACACCACATCATCAGCAGTCAAGGTGTTACCAGAGTGGAATTTCACGCCTTTACGCAAATGGAAGCGCATAGTTTTTTCGTCAATACGTTCCCATTTTTCTGCTAGACGAGCTTCAAATTCAAATTTTTGGTTATAACGAACCAGTGGATCAAATACCATATGTGATAACTGCAGCGTACCGCCAGACAGTTGCTCATGCGGATCCATTGATACAGGATCGGCATCGTAAGCAACCGTGATATCGGCAGCCATAGCATTAAAGCTTAGGCCTGCGACCATCAATGCTGTCGCCAGTTTGGTCTTAATGGTTTTCATTGCATAACTCCTTCATGCGGGATTCATGTCCCTATCTATTTTATATTGCTCACACTAAGCATTAGCCTCTTCAAATAAAGGCATGCCTAGTCGAGCGGTTGTGTTTACATCGGTGATTTGTTGCGCTTTCTTTATTGAAAAGTCGCTCAATAACTGATTAATCAATGCATCAAAAATATGTCATATCAAAAACTAAGCTATTTTTGCTTCTTCTCTTAAGCCCGTAAATTCAGGCATTAAAGAAATCAAATGTTTACTGTATTCATGCTGCGGATCAGTAAACAATTGCTCGGTAGGAGAAACTTCCAGTAACTCTCCCATTCTCATCACCCCAATTCGATCACACATTTGACGAATAACCGGCAAATCGTGACTGATAAATAGCATGGTGAGATTTAATTCATCTTGTAAGTCTTTTAATAGATTCAAGATCTGTGCCTGAACCGACACATCCAATGCTGAAGTTGGTTCATCACAAATCAATAAGCGTGGACGAGTGGCTAAAGCGCGGGCAATTGAGATACGTTGACGCTGACCGCCAGAGAATTCATGCGGATATTTCACCCCAGCCATTCGCCCCAGACCGACGTGATCCAAAAGATCGTGCACGATCTGGCGAGTTTCGGTCTCATTACGCGTTAACTTATGAAAACGGATCGGCTCAGCAATGATGTCAAAAATCTTCATGCGTGGATTCATTGATGTGTAAGGGTTTTGAAACACCATTTGCATTTGGCGTCGAAACGGACGGCGCTCACGTTCCGATTTGATATTGGTAAGATTGATGCCCTCAAAAGTCACTTTGCCTTCATTGGGTGCATATAAACCCGCAATCACACGAGCAATGGTGGATTTACCCGAACCAGACTCGCCCACCAAACCAAAGGTTTCCCCTTCATGGACTTGGAAAGTGACCTTATTTGAAGCTTGCACATATTCGCGGCGAGACTCGAACAAAGAGTCTTTGGTGATAAAACGCAAACTGACATTATCCACATCGAGCAATGGACCCGTGTAATCACGTTGATCTTGGCTTTGACCTAACCAGTGATTTTTAACATCCAATGGCTCAAGTTCATGCGCTTCTTCGATATAACTCACTAACGGGAAGCGATCAAACTTGGCATCTGAGCGTGGCACCGCTGAAATGAGACTGCGAGTGTAAGAATGCTCAGGAGTACCTAATACTTTGGCCGTTTCACCAAACTCAACCAAATCACCACGATACATCACAGCGATTTTATCAGTCACATTAGACACCACACCCATATCATGGGTTACCAACATACAACCAACATTTTTTTGAATGCATAAGTCGCGGATAAGTTTAAGGATCTGATCTTGAATCGAGACATCTAGTGCCGTGGTTGGCTCATCGGCAATAATTAAATCAGGTTCACCCGCTAAAGCAATCGCGATCACCACACGTTGACGCATACCACCAGAAAACTGATGAGGATATTGTTTAAGACGATTTTCTGGTTGTGGAATACCCACTTGATTCATTAATGACAGCGCACGATCGTAAGCTTCTTGATCGGACACTTTCATATTGGCGTGGATAGTTTCGGTCAGCTGATGCTCAACGGTAAAAAGAGGGTTAAGTGAGGTCATTGGATCTTGGAAAATAAAACCAATTTTAGATCCACGCACTTGTTTCATTTGCTCTGGGGTTAAACCCGATATTTTTTCACCATCCAGAAAGACTTCGCCACCAGCAATCACGCCAGGGGGACTAAGTAAATCGATTACGCCATTCCCAACGGTTGATTTACCAGCGCCGGATTCACCCACTACGCCAACGATTTCGCCGCGCTCGATGCTAAATGACAATGATTTTACTGCGGCATGAACCCCATGACGCGACGGGTATTCAATCCGCAGATCTTTAACTTCTAAAAGTGGCATTACCAGACCTCTACTGCACTGACAGTTTTGTTCCCTGTCTGCAAAAAAAACGATTCCATTCGTATAATCCAGCCATTTTGTGATGGTGGTTACAGATTATTGCACTCCAATTTGGCAAACAATTGATAAAAAAGCAACAAACACAGCATAAAAAATGGCTCACACGCACAAAACAGGCACAAGTAGTTAACAATAGACTAACATGTGGCATTCTAAACCAGATTTAACACCAAAAAATCGAACAAAACAAAACTATCATTAAGGCGTTGATTTAATTGATGACATTTAACTATAGAGGGGTTTTGAAAATATTTATGTTTAACCAAAAAAAGGAATTGATGAAGCGCTATTCACTAATATTTAAACGAAAAAAACCGCATCATTACTGATGCGGTTTCTTTAATGTGGTCGGTGAAGAGCTAGGTTTTGAATATCTGTGAACCCCCGATTGTCGGGGCTATGATCAAAAAAACACTCATTGCTGAGGTCTTCTTAAATATGGTCGATGAAGAGCTAGGTTTTGAATATTTGTGAACCCCCAACTGTCGGGGCTATGATCAAAAAAAACCACTCATTGCTGAGTGGTTTTTTTTAATATGGTCGGTGAAGAGGGATTCGAACCCCCGACCCTCTGGTCCCAAACCAGATGCGCTACCAAGCTGCGCTATTCACCGAAATTTTTCATTTTACTTCATAATTGTTGGAAGGGTTGCCAACTGAAGTATTTCGCTGTAATCAAAGCAGGAAACCTAAGTTACCTTAAATAATGGGGTGGCTAACGGGGCTTGAACCCGCGACAACCGGAATCACAATCCGGGACTCTACCAACTGAGCTATAGCCACCATTAACTCTTAAAATACGCTTTAAAAGCGAACTTTATAATATGGTCGGTGAAGAGGGATTCGAACCCCCGACCCTCTGGTCCCAAACCAGATGCGCTACCAAGCTGCGCTATTCACCGAGTATTTCTTTTGCTTCATAATTGTTGGCAGGGTCACCAACTGAAGTCTTTTCGTTTCGACTTAATCAAAACAGGAAACTCAAGGTTACCTTAATATGGGGTGGCTAACGGGGCTTGAACCCGCGACAACCGGAATCACAATCCGGGACTCTACCAACTGAGCTATAGCCACCAATGGTGTTTCTTTTTTGCCGATTGTTACTTTCAAAGCATTCCAGAAATGGTACGCCCGAAAGGATTCGAACCTTCGACCTTTGCCTCCGGAGGGCAACGCTCTATCCAGCTGAGCTACGGGCGCATGCCCTATCGGCGGAGAAGAATAATACGGATATCGTACAGGATCGTCTAGTGTTATTTCAACTTTTTTTACTGTTTGATGGGTTTTTCAACAATTAATGCTTATATCGAGTTATTTATGATGTGACAGAAGCCGTATCACTGCAATGTTAGGGTTTCTCACTCCGATTGAAAAGGATATACTCACGTCTTGTTTACAATTTTGTAACTATTACTTTATCAAACATTTATACCTAAAAATAATGGTCGCGGCGATAATGGCACATCGTAGTAACGCAGCAACATTATATCAAACAGTATAAAGAAATACGGCGGCTCAACGGAAGCGAGTACGCTTGATTTTGACTTAATTATAGTGAGTTTATGGATATGATTCGCCCAATTTTATTGATCCTTAGCGCAACATTCACCTTTTCAGCTTTTGCTGCCGATATGAGTCAAAGTGACCGTGATGCAATTACCGAGCGAATTAAACCGGTTGGTGATGTCTATTTAGCCGGCAGTGAACCGGTTAAAGCCGAACCTTCAGGCCCTCGAGATGGCGCGACCGTTTACGGTACTTTCTGTGTTGCTTGTCATGGTACTGGCGTAAGTGGCGCACCGAAGAAAGGTGACGCAGCCGATTGGAAGCCACATTTAGCCAAAGGGATGGATGTCTTAAAAGATCATGCCATCAACGGCTTTAATGCCATGCCACCCAAAGGCACCTGCATGGATTGTAGTGATGATGAGTTAGTCGCTGCGATTAAAGTGATGACTGAAGGTTTATAAGCAACATTACTTTATATCCCCAAGTAAACTTGACCTTGCTGTTATAACTTACTAACAGCAAGGTTTTGTTCTGTTTGTCGCGCGATTATTTGTTTAACATCGCTCTTAAGTTCGCAATGTGACTTTGTCCTTTTTCCATTCTTTCTGCTGCGGTTTGTGGCTTCTTTTGCGCTTCCCATTCCACATCATCAAAGGGCAGCTCATCTAGGAAACGACTTTGAGTGGGCTTTAATAACTCACCATATTGGCGTCTTTCACGACACATGGTAAACGTTAGTTCTTTTTGTGCCCGTGTGATCCCTACATACATTAAGCGTCGTTCTTCTTCGACGTTATCTTCATCAATACTGGTTTGATGCGGTAAGATCCCTTCTTCCGTCCCCATTAAGAACACATACGGGAACTCCAAGCCTTTCGAGGCATGCAAGGTCATCAATTGCACTTGGTCGGCGTCATCTTCGCTTTCACCACGCTCCATCATGTCTCGTAGAGTCAGTCGTTGTACCACTTCTTTTAAGGTTTTCACTTCTTGATCGTAGTTGTCACCTTCCAAGTCTGCGGTGATCCATGAATACAGGTCCGATACGTTTTTCATCCGCATTTCTGCCGACTTTGGGCTGGCCGAGGTTTCGTACAACCAATCTTCGTAATGAATATCACGCACCAGTGAACGCACCGCTTCTACCGTATCACCACGCTCGGCATTATCCGATAACTGCACTACCCATGAAGTGAAGTTACGCAGCGACTCTAGCCCTCGCCCTGAAAGATGTTGCTCTAAGCCGATCTCAAAACTGGCGGCAAATAAACTTTTACCACGCATATTGGCGTAACTGCCGAGTTTTTCTAATGTTACCGGACCAATTTCGCGCTTGGGCGTATTCACCATCCGCAAAAAGGCATTATCATCATCCGGATTCACCAGCACTCTTAAATACGCCATGATGTCTTTAATTTCTGAGCGAGCGAAGAATGAAGTGCCACCAGAAATTTTATATGGCACTCGGTTTTGCATCAGTGATTTTTCAATCAAACGCGACTGGTGATTACCACGATACAAAATAGCGTAATCTTTATAATGAGTTCGATTCATAAACTTATGCGCAATGATCTCACCGGTCACTCTTTCTGCTTCATGCTCTTCATTTTTTGCCATCAGCAGTTTGAGCTTTTCGCCATCGGGAATTTCAGAGAAAAGGGTTTTCTCAAAGACATGCGGATTATTGGCGATCAGGATATTGGCACAGCGTAAAATCCGACTGGTCGAGCGATAATTCTGCTCAAGCTTGATCACTTTAAGCTGAGGGTAATCTTGGCTAAGCAGCACTAAGTTTTGGGGTTTTGCCCCACGCCAAGAATAGATCGACTGATCATCATCCCCTACGACGGTTAAACGTGCACGCTCACCAACAATTAAGCGCACTAATTCATATTGACTGGTATTGGTATCTTGATACTCATCCACCAGCAGGTAGCGGATTTTGGCTTGCCAACGCTCACGCACTTCTTGATTGGTCTTTAACAGCATGACTGGCATGGCGATTAAGTCATCAAAATCCAGCGCGTTGTACGCTTTCATTTGTTTTTGGTACATATTGAAGCAATGGGCAAACAAGTGATCTTGTTCTGATTGTGCCTGTCCTGCTACTTGTTGCGGGGTGAGCATGTCGTTTTTCCAATTTGAAATACTGCTCATTAATTGGCGCAGTAAATCTTTATCGCCATCAATTTGTTCTTCGGTCAGATCTTTCAATAACGCGAGTTGGTCTTGATCGTCAAATAATGAAAACCCTGCCTTTAAACCTAATGCTTTATATTCACGACGAATAATATTCAAACCTAAGGTATGAAAGGTCGAAATCATCAAACCGCGTGACTCTTGCTTGCCAAGTGTTTGTGCCACGCGTTCTTTCATTTCGCGTGCCGCTTTATTGGTAAAGGTTACCGCCGCAATATGACGCGCTTGATAATCACACTGTTGCACTAAATAGGCGATTTTATTGGTGATCACCCGCGTTTTACCCGATCCCGCTCCCGCTAATACTAAACAAGGACCCGAAATAAATTTAACGGCTTCATTTTGATTTGGGTTTAATTTCATGAGATCTCTGCTTTTAACCAAGTGGTTTATGGGTAAATGTAACAAAACAATAATAACGGTAATTGCTTGTGGCGAATCTATATTGCCAGACATATAATGAATGAACGTTCATTCATTGATATCGAGCTATGTCCGACAAAAATACGCCACAACCATCAGATAAACGACAGCTTTTATTGGATACCGCGGAGCGATTGATTGCTCAAAATGGCTTCCAAGGTTTGTCGATGCATAAACTTGCCACACAAGCGGGTCTTGCTGCTGGAACAATTTATCGCTATTTCAACGATAAAGACGATTTAGTCGAGGCGGTACGTTTGCATGTTTTGCAACGCGTCGCCGTGATGGTTCAGCAGGGTGTTGAAAGTGATATGCCGATCAAGCAGCAGTTTATTCTTATCTGGAAAAACGTCGCTCATCTTACCTCAACTAAAACTGAAATCGATACGATTTTAAATCGAATTCAATATGAAGCGCTGCCAACGACCACTCGACGCCATACCGAGCAAGAGCGTCAGCTGTTTGGCAAAATTGAAAAACTATTCAATCAAGGAAAAGCCCAAGGGATCTTTAAGCCACTCGATAATCATATTCTAGCCAGTTTGAGCTTAGATGTCAGTTTAGCACTAGCCAGAAAACACGCTCTCGGCTGTTATACCGTGACCGAAAGCGCATTAGAATCGGCGATTGAAGCCAGTTGGGATGCGGTGATCCTGCATTAATTAATATTCAATAATATCTATTATTTACTATAAATACTCATTTGGAAATTTGGAGTTCTGAAAAATGAAAAAGTGGACTTTCTTCATGTTATTGCTTGCTGTGTTGCTTTTTGGCAGCGTGATTAGCTTTAACCTGTTTAAGCAACAAAAAATCGCTGAGTATATGACCAATATGCCAGAACCTGAATTTCCAGTCACGGTTGAAAAAGTGGCGTCTTCGGATTGGGTTCCAACCATAGATGCGATTGGTTTTATCGAGCCACTACAAGGTGTGACTCTTACTTCACAAGAAAGTGGCATGATCAATAAAATTGAATTTGAATCTGGCGCCGAAGTTAAAGTCGGGCAGGTTTTAGCTCAACTGGATTCAAAAGTTGAGAAAGCCAATTTGAAAAGTGCTCAGGCGCGACTGCCTGCCGCAAGAGCTAAATCACAACGTTATGCCAACTTATATAAAAAGAATTCGATTTCTCAAGAGTCTTACGATGATGCTAAAGCCAGTTACCTTTCATTGGCCGCTGATATTGAAAGCTTAAAAGCCTCAATTGAGCGCCGCAGTGTTAAAGCCCCTTTTACTGGTGTTGTTGGTTTGCGTAATGTGTATCTTGGCCAATTCATGCAAGTTGGGGATGAAGTGACCCGCCTAGAAGACACCAGTGTGATGCGCTTGCGCTTTACCGTACCTCAAACTGATATTCGCCTTATTCATCGCGATCAGATGATCAATATTTTGGTCGATTCTTACCCTAACACTAAGTTTACCGGTAAGGTCAGCGCGATCGAACCTGCGGTGAATGCTCAAAGTGGTTTGATTCAAGTACAGGCAGAGATCCCAAACAATGACAATAAACTGCGTAGCGGTATGTTCGCGCGAGCCAGTATTGTGTTACCCACCATTCACGATCAAGTTGCAGTACCACAAACAGCGATTTCTTATACTTTGTACGGCAACAGTGTTTATATCCTGATCGATAAAGATGGTGAAAAACGTGTGGAACAACGTGTGGTTAAAACCGGTGAACGCCAAGCCGATCGAGTTCATCTACTTGAAGGGGTTAAAGCCGGTGAAACGGTTGTCACATCCGGTCAAGTACGCTTAAGTAATCACGTCAAAGTCAAAGTGGTTGAAAGCGATGCGACTACTCCACCACCTGAAACCCCAATGTTATAATCGGAGGCAAAATGCGTTTTACTGATATTTTTATTAAGCGTCCGGTTCTTGCGATATCGCTGAGTATTTTGATTGCTTTGCTTGGTATGCAAGCAATTTTCAAAATGCAGGTTCGTGAATACCCTGAAATGACCAATACGGTAGTAACGGTTTCTACCAGTTATTACGGTGCCAGCGCTGATTTAATTCAAGGTTTTATTACCCAGCCCTTAGAGCAAGCCATCGCGCAAGCCGATAATATTGATTATATGACTTCATCCTCTGTGATGGGTTCATCCACCATTACCGTTACCATGAAGCTCAATACCGATCCTAATGGTGCTTTAGCGGATATTTTGGCTCAAACCAACTCAGTCCGCTCCCAGCTTCCTAAGGAATCAGAAGATCCTAGCTTAAGCATGTCGACCGGTGATACCACTTCGGTGATGTATATTGGTTTTACTAGTGATGAACTAGAATCAAGCCAAATCACCGATTACTTAGAGCGAGTGGTTAATCCACAACTCTTTACCATTAACGGTGTATCAAAAGTTAATCTCTACGGTGGCATGAAATATGCCATGCGTATCTGGCTTGATCCTGCCAAAATGGGTGCGTTTGATTTAACTGCAACTGACGTAATGACAGTTTTAAATGCCAATAACTACCAATCCGCAGCCGGTCAATCTACTGGTGAGTTTGTGTTGTATAACGGCAGCGCCAATACTCAAGTATCCAGCACAGATGAACTCGAAAAATTGGTAGTTCGATCTAATAAAGGTCAGGTTATCCGCTTAGGTGACATTGCTAAGGTGACGCTAGCCAAGAGTCATGACAGTTACCGCGCCAGTGCTAACGGTGCAGAAGCAGTTGTCGCCGCAATTGATGCTACCCCAAGTGCCAACCCAATTAATATTGCCCATGATATTTTGCAATTATTACCGGATATAGAAAAAAATCTGCCAAGTAATATCAAAATGCAAGTAATGTACGACTCAACGGTGGCGATCAATGAATCTATTAATGAAGTAATTCATACCATTTTAGAAGCCGCTTTGATTGTATTGATCGTTATTACCTTGTTCTTGGGATCTTTCCGAGCGGTATTAATTCCTATTGTTACCATTCCGCTCTCCCTTATTGGGGTTGCAATGGTGATGCAAGTAATGGGGTTCTCATGGAACTTAATGACCTTGCTCGCCATGGTGCTCGCCATCGGTTTGGTGGTTGATGATGCCATTGTGGTATTAGAAAACGTCGATCGTCATATTAAGCTTGGAGAAACACCTTTCCGTGCTGCCATCATTGGTACTCGTGAGATTGCAGTACCGGTTATTGCTATGACGGTGACTTTAGGTGCAGTATATGCCCCTATTGCTCTAATGGGTGGCATCACAGGCTCACTATTTAAAGAGTTTGCTTTAACTCTTGCTGGCGCTGTATTCGTGTCGGGTATTATCGCTTTAACACTATCACCGATGATGTGTTCGAAAATGTTGATTGCCCATGAAAAGCCAAGTCGTTTTGAACAAGTAGTACATAACATATTGGATAGAATGACTAATCGTTACGACCGTATATTACATGCTGTAATGAAGCGCCGTCCGGTTATTATTGCCTTCGGGGTGATTGTTTTTATTAGCCTACCGATCCTGTTTAAATTTATTCCAAGTGAATTAGCACCTGCTGAAGATAAAGGCGTGGTTGTTCTAATGGGGACAGGTCAATCAAATGCTAACTTAGATTATCTACAAAATTCCATGAATGATGTTGACCAAATCTTAATTGATCAGCCTGAAATTCAATATGCGCAAGTATTTACAGGGGTTCCATCATCGAACCAAGCGTTTGGTATTGCGTCGATGAAAACGTGGAGTGAACGTGAAGCGAGCCAAGCTGAAGTCACCAACCGTGTTGGACAACTGGTCAAAGACATTCCAGGTATGGCAGTAACAGCCTTCCAAATGCCTGAATTACCCGGTGCTGGCGGCGGTTTACCGATCCAGTTTGTTATCACAACGCCAAACAGTTTTGAAAGCTTGTTCCAAATCGCCAGTGATATTTTAGTAGAAGCATCGAAAAATCCATTGTTTGTCTATTCAAACTTAGATTTGAACTTTGATTCTGCCACGATGAAAATCAATATAGATAAAGATAAAGCCGGCGCTTATGGTGTAACGATGCAAGATGTCGCCATCACCCTAGGAACCATGATGTCGGATGGTTACGTCAACCGAATTGACTTAAATGGACGTTCTTATGAGGTAATTCCTCAAGTTGAACGTAAATATCGTTTAAACCCTGAGTCGATGAATAATTACTATGTTCGCTCTGCGAATGGCCATGCGGTGCCACTAGGGAGTTTAGTCAATATTGATGTTGTAGCAGAGCCAAGATCGCTACCACACTTTAATCAACTAAACTCAGCGACCATTGGCGCAGTACCTTCACCGGTAGCCTCAATGGGTGAGGCGGTCAATTGGTTTGAGAATATTGCCAGCACAAAATTACCTCTAGGTTATAACCATGATTACCTAGGAGAAGCACGTCAATATGTTACGGAAGGAAATGCGTTATTCGCTACCTTTGGTTTAGCGTTAGCGATTATTTTCTTAGTGCTTGCGATTCAGTTTGAGTCGATTAGAGATCCATTGGTTATATTAGTATCGGTTCCACTCGCAATTTGTGGCGCATTAATTGCCCTATCGTGGGGTGCAGCGACGATGAACATCTACTCTCAGGTCGGGCTTATTACTTTAGTCGGCCTAATCACTAAGCATGGTATTTTGATTTGTGAAGTGGCAAAAGAAGAGCAATTACATAACGGAAAATCAAGAACCGAAGCGGTAATGGAGTCGGCCAAAATTCGTCTTCGCCCAATCTTAATGACAACCGCAGCTATGATAGCGGGTTTGATCCCACTACTGTATGCCAGCGGAGCAGGTGCCGCACAACGCTTTAGTATTGGTATTGTTATCGTGTCTGGTCTTGCTATCGGTACTTTGTTTACTTTGTTTGTATTACCGGTGATTTACAGTTATTTAGCCAGTGAGCACAAACCACTGCCAGAGTTCGATGAGAGTATTCCTGCAATCGAAGAACCAAAATAGCCGTCACCAAATTGCAATCTAAGCATAAAGAGTAAAATTTAACTTCAAAGGCTGCCTCGGTAGCCTTTTTCATTTTATCCTAACGACATTCGTTATAAATTTGCATAGAATAAGCACAATTATTTAGGAGTTCACCCAATATGTTTGATGCTAAAAAATTAGAACAAATCGCAAAGCAGATCCATGAATCTATGCCTGCGCCAGTAAAAGAGCTTGGCTCAGATGTAAACCAAAAGGTTCAGCAAGTCATTCAAGGTCAATTAAATAAGCTTGACGTGGTATCACGTGAAGAGTTTGATGTGCAGACTCAAGTGTTATTACGCACTCGTCAAAAATTGAATGAATTAGAAGCAAAATTCGCTGAAATTGAAACAAAATTAAGCGAAAAGTAATACCAATTCCATTTAAGATTTGATCAATTTAATACGCCGAAAAGACGCTAATCCGTCCTTGGTCGCTTGATAAAGGCCATCCATGGCCTTTGACACTTTTCTCTGTACGCAATTTTGAACGATCATTAAATTTATGACATTGATATAACAATTTAAAGCTCTACAGAAGCCAAAAAGGCTTGCCATACGGCAAGCCTTTTTTATCTAGTACGAAATTACACTGGAATATCTCTGACGTTCTAACAGCTGGCGCGGAGTTGACGAGAGTCAATGAACACCAACGACACCGAAAGCCTGAGATATAACAAGTAATTTAGCCGCCAACGGCAATGCGTTTCATATCTTTCATATAGCCACGTAATTCTTGACCAATCCACTCAACCGGATGGTTACGCAATGCATCATTGATTTCAATCAACTGACCATTATCAACGTAATTACTTTCTTCATTTAAGCCTTTACCAATCACATCGGTAGAAACATTCGGCATGAATTTTTCACGCAGAAGAGGCGTTGCAACATTCGCAAATAAATAGTTACCATACTCAGCCGTATCCGAGATAACAACGTTCATTTCATATAAACGCTTACGAGCCACGGTGTTGGCAATAAGTGGCAGCTCATGCAAAGATTCATAGTAAGCCGACTCATCAATGATGCCTGATGCTGTCATTGCTTCAAACGCAAGCTCAACTCCAGCGCGAACCATAGCGATCATTAAAATACCGTTATCGAAGTATTCTTGTTCTAAAATTTCAACATCGGACTCAGGGTAATTTTCAAATGCTGTTTGACCTGTCTCTTCACGCCAAGCAAGTAGATTAACATCATCATTCGCCCAATCAGCCATCATGGTGCGAGAGAACTCACCACCAATAATGTCATCCATGTGCTTGTTGTACAGTGGACGCATAAGATCTTTCAGTTCTTCAGATAATTCAAACGCTTTCACTTTGGCAGGGTTAGATAGACGATCCATCATGTGAGTCACACCACCGAATTTCAATGCTTCGGTAATGGTCTCCCAACCAAACTGCAGTAATTTACCTGCATAACCTGCGTCGATACCATCAGCGATCATTTTCTCATAACAAACAATTGAACCCGCTTGTAGCATACCGCACAAAATGGTTTGCTCACCCATAAGGTCAGATTTTACTTCCGCAACAAATGAAGACTCAAGTACGCCGGCACGATGACCGCCAGTTGCAGCAGCCCACGCCTTAGCAATCTCTAAACCATCACCTTGTGGATCATTTTCTGGGTGCACCGCAATAAGAGTTGGAACACCAAAGCCACGTTTATATTCTTCACGCACTTCAGTACCTGGGCACTTAGGTGCCACCATAACAACAGTAATATCTTTACGGATCTGCATCCCTTCTTCTACGATATTAAAACCATGTGAATAACCTAATGTTGCTCCTTGTTTCATTAACGGCATCACGGTTTCAACCACATTAGTGTGTTGCTTATCAGGGGTCAGGTTCACCACAAGATCCGCTTCTGGGATCAGAGTTTCATAACTTGCTACTTCAAAACCATTATCTTTGGCATTTTTGAATGATTGACGTTGCTCATCAATCGCCGCTTGACGTAGGGCATAAGCAACATTCAGACCTGAATCGCGCATATTTAAGCCTTGGTTTAGACCTTGCGCACCACAGCCAACAATCACGACTTTTTTACCTTTTAGGTAATCCGCTTCTTGAGCAAATTCTTCGCGATCCATAAAACGACAACGACCAAGTTGGTCAAGCTGCTCACGTAAGTTTAAAGTATTGAAGTAGTTAGCCATGCTGTAAATCCTTTAAGTTATAAATCCGTTATGTGAGTGTTTACTCAATGAAACCATATTAAACCACGAATTTAATTGTCTAAAGTGATATATTCACAAGTTATTCTTGCAAAAAATGCAATCATAGAACGAGGTCACAATGAACATAAAAAGTCTCAATTTATTTGTTCATTTATGCAGCAGTCAGAGTTTTAGTAAAACAGCAGCCGCAATGCATATAAGTCCATCGGCATTAAGTCGACAGATACAAAAGCTAGAAGACGAGGTTGGTCAGCGATTGTTAACTCGTGATAATCGAAGTGTCGAGCTTACTAATGCAGGAAAACGCTTGTTACCTGTCGCGACCAATATCACTGGAGACTGGGGACAGTTTTGTCATGCTATGCAAGGTAAAGAACAGACCTTAAGCGGAGAAATTCGATTATTTTGTTCCGTCACCGCCAGCTTTAGCCATTTACCTGAACTATTAAGTGATTTTCGCTTAGCTTATCCAAATATTGAACTCAAATTATCCACTGGCGATCCCGCTCAAGCGATAAACAAGTTAATGACCGATGAAGCTGATATCGTAATAAGTGCGATGCCAACTCAACTCCCAGCGCGATTAGTTTTTGAGACCATAGGCGAAATACCGTTATCTGTGATCGCCCCAACGAATCTCAGTAGTTTCAGCCATGAACTGCAAAAGGAACAACCCAATTGGGATCAAATACCTTTTATTATTCCAGCTGCTGGCACGGCAAGAGATCGCAGTAACACTTGGTTTAAAGACATGAAAATTAAACCTAATATTTATGCTCAAGTATCAGGCCATGAGGGGGTCTTAAGTATGGTTGCATTAGGTTTAGGGGTTGGAATTACACCTGATGTCGTGATTAATAATAGCCCGGTAAAAGATAAAATTCAGCGCCTAAAAGTGGCATCAATTAAACCTTTTAAATTAGGGATATGCTGCCAAAAATCGCAATTAGATAACCCATTAATCAATGCATTATGGCAAGTTTCACAAAATAAATTTATCAAAACATAACGTTACGTATTTTCATAGTATACAGATACGGAAAAGGCCTCCCACGAATGGGAGGCCTTAAAATATAAGCCTAGCGATGTCCTACTCTCACATGGGGAAACCCCACACTACCATCGGCGCTATTGCGTTTCACTTCTGAGTTCGGCATGGAATCAGGTGGGTCCACAATGCTATGGTCGCTAAACAAAATCTGTACGACTAATTTGATAATGTCGTTTAATACTGGTGCTGATACCCAGACTCGAACTGGGGACCTCACCCTTACCAAGGGTGCGCTCTACCGGGCTGAGCTATATCAGCATTTTATTCTAATCATAAAAAGCCCGTTTAAAACGGGCTCTTTATTTTATCTTTAGATTTTTAATAAAAACTTAAAGATAACCTCTTTTTAAAGAGAAAAATCAAAGCCTGGCGATGTCCTACTCTCACATGGGGAAACCCCACACTACCATCGGCGCTATTGCGTTTCACTTCTGAGTTCGGCATGGAATCAGGTGGGTCCACAATGCTATGGTCGCCAAGCAA